>CAZLOO010000566.1:0-1501 GCA_964561055.1 uncultured Halobacteriales archaeon | reverse complement strand
GTCCTCCACGAGTTTCGCGCGGTCAACTGGCCGGCCTACCGGGCCGCGCCTGACGCCAAGCGCCGGCGAGCCGTCGAGGAGGGCATCGGATTCCTCCGCGACCACAGCGATCCCGAGGAGGGGGCGACGGCGCTGTTCTCCGTGCTCGGCCACAAGGCGGACCTGCTCGTCCTCCACATGCGGCCGACCACGGCGGAACTGGACACTCTCGAGCGGCGCTTCGAGCAGACGGCACTAGCGGACTACACGGATTCCGTCGCCTCCTACCTCTCGGTGACCGAGGCCTCTGGCTACTCCGAGCGCGCCCAGGAGTATTTCGAGGCCCGTGAGGCCGGCGAGGCCGACAGCGACAGCGGTATCGGGAGCTACATCGACTCGCGTATCCACCCGGAGCTGCCCGACGCCGAGCACGTCTGCTTCTACCCCATGGACAAGCGCCGCGGTCCGGAGTACAACTGGTACGACCTCTCCTTCGAGGAGCGGGCGGAGCTGATGAAGGCCCACGGCGACATCGGCCGGGGATACGCCGGCAGGGTGAACCAGATCATCAGCGGCTCGATGGGCCTGGACGACTATGAGTGGGGTGTCACCCTGTTCGCCGACGACCCTACGGATATCAAGCAGCTGCTCAACGAGATGCGGTTCGACCCCTCCTCCTCCCGGTACGCGGAGTTCGGCCCATTCTACTTCGGCCGGCGGTTCCCGCCGGCGGACCTGGACGCCTACCTCGCCGGCGAGACGGTGCCCACCGGCCGCGGGGATGAAGCGGACACCGCGAGCGAGGAGGAGAGCGAAGCCGAGGACAGCCTGGCGCCGGAGCTGGCCGACCTCGGGGTCGAGACCGACGCCCCGGAGGGCGCCTGGGGCGTCCTCGTCCGGTCGGAGGAGCCGGTCGGTCCCGTCTCAGAGGCTGTCGACGGTCTGCGGGGGAACTTCGAGCACTACGACAGCCACGTCCGTACGGAGACGGTCGCCGCGGACGATGCCAGCGCTGTCGTAAGCGTGTGGGCCAACGAGGGCGCCGCCGACACTGCCCGGGGGTTCCTGGAGGAACTCCCCGGCGTGACAGCAGCGCAGGCCGGCCCCGTCGGCAGCGAGAGCACTGCCGGCGCGCCCCCGGGCGATGACGCCGAGCGCCGGGGTGCCGCGGGCGGGGGTGCCAGCGGCGACTACCCCCACGGCTCGTCGGATCCGGACAGCGACGCCCCCGGCGAGGGGGTGCGCGAGGAGCTGGCCGACCTCGGCGTGTACGGCGGCCAGCCCCGCGGGGAGGACGTGTACGCCGTCGTCGTCTACTCCGAGGCCGGGGGCGACAGCCTCGCGGGCGAGGTGTCAGAGCTGTCAGAGGCGTTCGAGCGCTACGATACCCACCGCGGCACGGACGCCTACGGGCCCAGCGACGGCGAGGGGCTCCAGGCGGTCGTCAGCGTGTGGGACACCGAGAGCGCCGCCGACACCGCGGGAGACTTCCTCGCAGACCTGCCGGGCGTGGTCGGCCGAG
>CAZLOO010000565.1:0-1505 GCA_964561055.1 uncultured Halobacteriales archaeon | reverse complement strand
CGTCGGCGATGCCGACCCGCTCGGCCAACCGCTTCGGGTCGTCGTCGGCGGCTTTGGACTCGATGGCGAACGACAGGTGCTGACGTCCGGTGAGCCGGCCGTACACGTCGTAACCGTCCGGCAGCACGCCAATGCGCTTGCGGATCGCCTCGGACTCCCGCTGGGCGTCCATCCCGAGCACGCTGGCGGAGCCGCTGGTCGGCCGAATGAAATCGAGAAGGAGGTTGATCGTTGTGGACTTGCCGGCACCGTTCGGGCCGAGGAAGCCGTATATTTCGCCGTCCTCGACGGTCAGATTGAGGTCTTGGAGGGCGGTGACGTCACCGAACCGCTTGGTGACGCCATCTAACTGAATGGCGGACATATGTTCCCGTTCCGCGGGACCGCTGATAATCTTTATTACCCCTCGGGACAGCTCACGCCCGCGACGGCCTCATACTCACACTGGGTCGTCAGGGTCGTGGCTCTCGGCCATCCGCTCGGCCTCCGCGGCGTAGCGCTCGCGCGTGGCGGGGTCCTCAACGGCCCGGAGGTCGTCGTCGGGTATCTCCCGCGCGGCGGTGACGGATATCCGGGAGAGTGCCGTTGCCGACAGCTCGCGCTGGTTGTAGCGGGCGCCGTCCCCCGTGGCGTACACGAGGGTGACGATGTCCCGGTCGTCGTAGGACCGTTCGACCAGCCAGCAGCGGACGCCGTCGGTCACACCGGGTGTGGTGGCTCCCGGGACTTGACCCGTTCGGTCAGTACGACCGCGGCAGGTTCAGCTCCGTCTCGGCGACGTAATTAAGCGCCAATTGCTGGGTGATCGGCACCAACCGGGTAAGCCGGGCCTCCCGGAAGTACCGCTCGACGTCGTACTCGCGAGCGACGCCGAAGCCGCCGTGGGTCTGGACGGCGGCGTCTGCGGCGTCGAACGCCGCCTCCGCGGCGAGGTACTTCGCGGTGTTGGCGAGCACGCCCACCTGCTCACGCGGGGCGTCGCCGGCCCGCCGGGCGGCGTCGTAGGTGAGCTGCTTCGCCGCCTGGAGATGCATGTACGCCTCCGCGAGAGGGTGCTGTATCGCCTGGTTCTTACCGATCTGGCGGCCGAACACCTCCCGCTGGCGCGCGTATTCCACCCCCCGGCCCAACGCCGCCTCGCCCAGCCCGATACACTCGGCGGCGATCACCAGCCGCTCCTCGTTGAGCCCGTCGAGCATCTGGTAGAAGCCCTCGCCGACCTCGCCGATGACTGCCGTTTCGGGGACCCGGAGCCCCTCGAAGAACATCTCGGCGGTCTTGTCGATCTGTTTGATTTGGAGGCTGCCCTGGTCGAACGCCTCGTCCAGGTCGACGAGGAACATCGTCACGCCCTTGGTCCGTTTCTCGACCTCGGCCTTGGGGGTGGTGCGGGTCATCAACAACACGTAGTCGCTGGCGTCGACCCGGGAGATCCAGATCTTCTGCCCGTTGATGACGTATTCATCGCCGTCCTTTCGTGCGCGAGTTTCGATCGAGGTCGAATC
>CAZLOO010000564.1:0-1506 GCA_964561055.1 uncultured Halobacteriales archaeon | reverse complement strand
ACCTGGTCCGACGACGACCGGTTCCCGGACATCCCGCGGGACGTCACCCTGTTCGCGGCGGAGACCCTGGAGGCAGTCCGGCGGGACTACGACATCGACATCGCGCCCACCGACCACCGCCGGAACCTCACCGTCGAGGGAGTGGCGGTAAACCACCTCGTTGGCGAGCGCTTCGCCGTCGGGGACGCCATCCTCGAGGGGGTACAGCTCTGCGAGCCGTGTGGCTACCTCGAACGGCTCACGGAGATCGAGGGCGTCCGCGAGTCGCTGGTCCACCGCGGCGGGCTGAACGCTGCCGTCGTCGAGAGCGGTGTCGTCGCCGTCGACGACGCCGTCGAGGTGCTCTGAGCCCGGGCATACAGTTAAGCCCCCAAGAGTGGCAGGTAGCGTCATGTCACAGGCAGACCTGCGGGTGACGAACGCGCGAGTTGTCACACCCAGCGGGACGATCGACGGCGGCGTCGCCTGCGAGGCCGGCGAAATAGTGGCGGTCGGTACGGAGGCGGCCCTCCCTGACGCCAGGCGGACCCTCGATGCTGACGGGAACTTCCTCCTCCCGGGAATCATCTGCCCGCACAACCACATGGGGCTGTCCGCGGGCTACGCGAACGACTATCACACCCAGTTCGAACTGGATATGGAGACCGAGACCCGTGCCTGCATCGCCGGCGGGGTGACGAGCTTCCTCACCTTCCTCCTGCAGGAGGAGCCCTACATGCCGGACATGGACTTTTTCACCGGCACTGGTGAGGAGCAGTCGTTCGTGGACTTCGGCTTCCACGCTATCGTCCATCAGGACCATCACGTCGAAGAGATAGAACCCCTCGCCGAGGAAGCCGGTATCCGGTCGTTCAAGCTGTTCTTCAACATGTACAAGAAGTCCGCCCCGGAGCTGGGGATCGGCCACTCCGATGCCGGACGGGTGTACGAGGTGTTCCGGCGGACCGCCGACATGGAGGGCGCGGTGGTGATGTTCCATGCCGAAAACGACGACCTGCTCCAGAAGACGATTCCCGAGGTACGCGACGAGCAGGGCCGTGACTCGCTGTCGGCGTGGGCTGACTCCTCGCCGGGCATCGCCCAGGCGATGCAGGTCGAGCAGATCGGGATGCTGTGCGAAGAGACGGATGCTACCGCCTACGTCGTCCACAACTCCGCGAAGGAGACCATCCCCGCGCTGGAACGGTTCCAGGACCGGGGCGTGGACATCCACGGGGAGACGCTGGTGTCGTTCCTCGCGAGCCACGCCGACCAGGAGGAGGTGGGCGTCTGGGGGAAGATCTCCCCGCCGATCCGCTACGAGGATGACCAGCAGGCGCTGTGGGGCGGTCTCCGGACGGGGACGCTCGCACACGTCGGGACGGACCACTGCCCGTACCCGAAGTCCTTCAAAGGTGACCGGGACGCCTCCTTCTGGGAGGGCCCACCCGGCGACCAGAGCCTTCAGGTGATGCTCCCGCTGCTGCTCTCGGAGGGGGTCAACCGCAACCGCCTCACGATGGAGCG
>CAZLOO010000563.1:0-1513 GCA_964561055.1 uncultured Halobacteriales archaeon | reverse complement strand
GACCGGGACATCGCCAGCGCGCTGCTGAACGCGATGCGCGAGACGGACATCCTCGCGCCGCCCACTGACTGTCTCTCCCCTATCACCGCCGAGCTGTTGGAGGAGGGACTGCGTAAGGAGTACGACGCCGACTTCTACGCCACCACCACCCGTGACGCCGAGGTTCATGCCGGTGACCCGTTCGTGGTGGAGGCGGGGGTCGCCTACGGCGGTGACCTCGTCGAGGACGGTACCGTGGACACGATGCGCTTTGCCAACCGTGTCCCGCTAGTGTACCGCCGCGGGGCGTGTGCGACAACGGGCGTCGTCAAGCGGATCAACTGGCGCAACTACGGGCTCGACCAACCCGGTGGGAGCGGCATCCCCAACGGGCCGGCGGTACTGGCGGTCCACGTCGCCTCAACGAACGTTCCGTTCACCAACGAGTCCAAGGACGCCATCGCCGGCGTCGAAGAAATCGAGGACGAAATAGAGCTCGCGCTCCGAGAGGTGGGCCGGGAGCTGAAGTCGTATCTCAACAAGCGCCGCTCCATCGAACAGCGCCGGCGCAAGGAGAACGTCATCGCGGATATCCTCCCACGGATGGCTGAGAAGCTCAGCGAGGTGACCGGCCGCGAGCCGCTAGCGATCGAGGACTCGCTGGCCCGCATTATGAACAACGTCCTCGTCGAGCGCAGCCGGGAGAACGGCCGGGTGCAGCTGACGGTGACGAACCACTCTGACACCGCCGCGGACCTGGAGCTGACCGACATCGTGGACCGCGACCCCGGTGACGTGGAGGGAGCCACCGTCGTCGAGATGGACGGCGAGTGGTTCGTAAAGTGGTCGCCCGCCGTGCCGAGCGGTGGCGAGGCGGCCCTGGAGTACAACCTCGCCGGCGACGCCTCCTTCGAGGTGTCCGTCGACGGCATCGAAAGCGCGAAGCTGACAATCGACGCATGAGCACGGACACACCAGACGACCCCGAGTCAACCGCCAAGCTAAACGACCAGCGCGCCCGCCAACAGCTGCTTGAGCTGGCCGCGCAGTTCTACGACCAGTTCGCCGAGGGTGATGTCCCCTCGATGTCGGTCCCGACCCGCAGCAAGTCCAACATCGAGTACGACCCCGAGAAGGGGGTGTGGGTGCTCGGTGACCGCCACACCACCCGCAGCGCCAACTCAGTCGGCGGCGCTCAGAAGCTGCTCAAGGCGATCTACGTCATCGAGTTCCTCGCTGACCAGCTCGACCAAGATCGCTCCTCGACGCTTCGGGAGTTGTACTACCTCAGCGAGTCCTGGGAGCTCGACGCCGCGCAGTTCAACAGCCAGGACGAGTCGAACCAGCTCGTCGAGGACCTGGAGATCGTCGCCGGGGTGACCCGCGAGGACTTCCACATGCGACCCGAGGAATCCGGCGCGACCGTCATCGGGCCGGTGTTCCTTCGTGAGCAGACCCGTCGCGGCGAGCGAGAAATCCACTGCCAGAAGGACGTCGGGGAAGGGGGCTACCAGATACCGAACAACCCGGACAC
>CAZLOO010000562.1:0-1518 GCA_964561055.1 uncultured Halobacteriales archaeon | reverse complement strand
ACGGATCGAAGCTGTCGAAGGTGTCCGTGCGCGACGAGCGCATCCCCGAACTCGGCGACAAGTTCGCCTCCCGGCACGGCCAGAAGGGGGTCGTCGGCCACATCGCTCCCCAGGAGGACATGCCGTTCACCGCCGACGGCGTGGTGCCGGACCTCGTGCTCAACCCCCACGCGCTCCCCTCGCGGATGACGGTGGGTCACGTCCTGGAAATGCTGGGCGGGAAAGTCGGCGCGCTGGAGGGCCGGCGCGTGGATGGCACCGCCTTCCAGGGCGAGAGCGAAGACGAGCTCCGTAGCGCCCTCGAGGAGCACGGCTTCGACTCCTCCGGGAAGGAAGTGATGTACTCCGGTGTCACCGGTGAGAAGGTCGAGGCGGAGATCTTCGTCGGCACCATCTTCTACCAGAAGCTGTACCACATGGTGTCGAACAAGATCCACGCCCGCTCCCGAGGGCCGGTACAGGTGTTGACCCGCCAACCCACGGAGGGGCGAGCCCGGGAGGGCGGGTTGCGGGTCGGCGAGATGGAGCGTGACGTGCTGATCGGTCACGGCGCCGCGATGGCGCTGAAAGAGCGGCTGCTGGACGAGTCCGACAAGGAAACGGTGTACGTCTCCGCGGAGACGGGGATGGTCGCTATCAACGACGTGAACCAGCGCCGGGTGTACGACCCGCTTACCGGCGACGAGGGCGACATCCACGAGGTGGAGATCAGCTACGCGTTCAAACTCCTGTTGGACGAGATGATGGCGCTTGGCATTCGGCCGCGGCTGAACTTGGAGGACGCAGTCTAACAATGAGTATGCAAACACCGAAGGACATCAGCGCGATCGACTTCGGACTGATGGACCCGGAGACGTATCGAGAGATGTCCGTCACGAAGGTTATAACGGCGGACACGTACGACGATGACGGCTTCCCCATTGACATGGGGCTGATGGACCCCCGGCTCGGGGTGATCGACCCCGGATTGGAGTGCCCGACCTGCGGGCAGCGCTCGGGTTCTTGTCCCGGTCACTTCGGGCACATCGAGCTGGCCGCTCCCGTTATCCACGTGGGGTTCTCGAAGCTGATCCGGCGGCTGCTGCGTGGCACCTGTCGGGAGTGCTCGCACCTGCTGTTGGACGAGGCCCAGCGCCACGAGTTCGAGGACCGCCTGAAGCGCGCCGAGGAGATTGGCGAGGACGCCAACGACGTGATGAAGTCGGCCATCCGGCAGGCCCGCAAGACGAGCCGGTGTCCGAACTGCGGCGAGGAGCAGTACGACGTCAAACACGAGAAGCCGACCACCTACTACGAGGTCCAGCAGGTGCTGGCCAACGACTACCCGGAGCTGATCGCCGCCGCGATGCAGGGTGAGGCGGTCGGCGACGAGGAGCCCGAGGACGTGGACCGCGAGCCGATGGCGCCGCCGACGCTGGCGGAGGCGACCGGTATCGACGTCGACAGGGTGAACCAGATCCTCTCCGGGGAGTTCCGCCCCCGCGAGGAGGACCGGAAGGCCATCGAGAAGGCGCTCGA
>CAZLOO010000561.1:0-1526 GCA_964561055.1 uncultured Halobacteriales archaeon | reverse complement strand
CCATCCCGAGCAACGCGGTCCACTCGGTGACCGTCGCCGGCGACGAGACCGCCGTTGGCGTCGAACTATTCAGCCCGCCCCGGCCGGATCCGCCGTGGGCCGACTGATCGTCTATCGGCGGCCGGCGGCAGCCTGAGCGATGGCCGGAGAGCTCCGTGTCGAGACCGGCGACGCCGTCGCGACGCTGACGATCGACAACCGTGAGAAACGCAACGCGCTTGGGCCGCCGCTGCTGGCGGACCTGATCGACGCACTTGACCGGGTTGAGGAGGAGGACGACGTGCGGGTGGTCGTCCTGCGGGGGGCCGGCGAGCGGGCGTTCAGCGCCGGCTTCGACATTGAGTATCGGAGACGCCACTTCGGCGACGACGAGGGACCGGACGCCGAGGGTCCGGAGGCTACCTTCCGGGAGGCGTGCAAGCGGGTCGCCTCCTTCCCCTACCCGGTCATCGCGATGCTAAACGGCGGCACGTTCGGCGGCGCCGTCTGGTTAGCGGCAGTGTGTGACATCCGGGTCGCCGCGGCTGATGCCGAGTTCGGCATCACGCCCGCCCGGTTGGGTATCGTCTATGGCGCGGACGCCGTCGAGAGCGTGCTGGCCCACGTCGGCCCGGGTGACCTGAAGGAACTGCTGTTCACCGCCGACTTCGTTGATGCAGAGCGCGCCAAGGAGATGGGCCTGCTCAACCACGTCGTCCCTCGGTCGGACCTGGAGGACCGCACGTATGACATCGCCGACAGCATCGCTGACAACGCTCCGCTGGCGCTGTCGGGAATGAAGGAGATCGTCGGGATGGTGGCCGGCGACGACCTGACCGCTGCCGAGCGCGAGCGCGCGGCCGAACTCGAGCACCGGGCCGAGGAGAGCCGCGATCACGAGGAGGGGGTGCGGGCGTTTCTGGAGGACCGCGAGCCGGAGTTCGAGGGCCGCTAAACGTTCCCCGCGACGGCGTCGGCCGCCAGCAGGTCGTCAACCTCGGCCTCGGAGAGGCCGAGTCGCTCGCGCAACACCTCACCGGTGTGCTCGCCGAGCAGCGGCGGCCCCGAGCGCACGGAGCCGGGGGTCTCGGACAGCTCCAGCGGGTGACCGTGCATCAGTACCTCGCCGATGTTCTCGTCGTCGTACTCGAAGACGTACTCCCGGTCGCGGGCCTGGGGGTGATCGACGACGTCGCTCACCCGGTTGAGCGGGCCGTTCGGACAACCCAACTCGTCGAGGACTTCCCGCCACTCTGCGGTGGTGCGCTCGCGCATGGCGGGCCGGAGCATAGCCATTATTTCGTCGTAGTGCTCCTGGCGAAGTCGCTGGCTGTCGTACGCTGCGAGTTCGGGGGCGTCAAGCACCTCGGTCACGAACTCCTCCCAGCGCCGCCCGGGGACGTTGATCGCCATCTCTCCGTCGGCCGTCTCGAACAGCTCGTAGGGGACGATCGTCTGGTGGGTGGTGCCTCGCGGGCGGGGGTCTTCCCCAGTGATGCCGTACATCGTGAGGTACTCCTCCATGAACGAGACGATGGTGCCGAACA
>CAZLOO010000560.1:0-1547 GCA_964561055.1 uncultured Halobacteriales archaeon | reverse complement strand
CGACAGCCGACGTCTCTTTCCGTGTGATCCCTCGAACAAAGCGGTGCTCGTCTCCGACGAGTCATCCGGACGAGGTGTCTGCTACCGAGCGATTCCCTCCTGGCGGCCACGCGGCGGTCACCCGCTCAGTTCGTCACGCACGTCGGCAGCCGTCGCCACTGTGCCGCCGGCGGTTTCGATTTCCTCCCGAGCATGGGTGACCCAGTCGACATTGCTTCTGTCGGAGCCCAGCGGTGCGTCCTCCAACCCGACACGGACGTGTCCACCCCGCTCGACTGCCTCGGAGATCAGCGGCGTGATATTCACACCGAGCCCCGCGACCATCCAGTGGGCATCGGACGCCTCGGCGTTGAGGAGTTGCAAGTAGCTATCAAGCGCGTACGGTTCCGGCGGATACCCGAAGGTGTACTGCTCGGAGAACATGAATCGGTAAATCGGGGGGCCGATACCGGGGTACTGTTCGGCGAGCGCCGCGCCAAGCCGGATGAACCCGGGTTCGTAAATCGCGTACGAGGGTGATACTCCATACTGGGCCGCGATTTCGAGCCCTCTGCGGACGTGTGACTCCGGATTCTGATAGATGAACCCTTCCGTCCCCCGCTCGATGTCGCTGTACCGAGCAAAGTTCATACTCCCTGGATCGACGACCGACCACTCGAGGACGCTGCGACGACCGAGTTCCTCCTGATGGCTGTATCGCTCGTCCGCGGACATCATCGAATCGCCTACCAACCCGACCGGCGGAATCGTCGGATACACGATGGCATCCGTTTCCTCGTGGATACCTTCGATGATCCGGGCGTAGCGGTCTGGATCGTCGTTCTGTTCGTCCTGCTCCGGGTCGTACGCGTGAACGTGGATGATCGCGGCGCCCGCCTCGGCACAGTTCACGCCCTGTTCGATGCAGGCCTCCGCCGTCGTAGGGATGCCCGGCTGACGCTCGATTCCCCACGGACCGTTTATCGCAGCCTCGATCCAGGTCTCGTTCATTTTTGCTTCGGGAGTGGCTCCAACGGTGGCCTTCAAAAAGACTTGCAGGTCGGGATCTGAGACGCTCTCGGGCTCGGTCTTTCCGATTCGATGCTCTCTCCTGATGCCGTCTGTTCGTTCATCGCGGCAGTCCCATCCCCGTCGGCTCGTAGGTCCCGCAGTCGGTCCCCCACAAAAACGCCGACCTGCGGGCGGAGGCGACACTCCCCGTCGATGCGCTTGCGTGAAACGCCTTGGAGCATCCCGGATCGACCGGGGCTGTTACCGGTTCGGCTTCCGCGCTTGCTCGGGGTGATTGGCGATGAACACGCTCGTGTTGTCCGGGATGTCGTCGGTCACCCAGGAGTTCGCACCGATGCTCACGTGGTCGCCGATCTCGACCGGACCGAGCACGTTGCTTCCGGCACCGATGACGACGTGGTCGCCGATGTCGGGATGCCGTTTGTAGTCTTTCGCCAGCATGTGGTCCTCGCCCTCCGCCTCCTCGAAGTGGAGCGCGCCCAGCGTGACGTTCTGATAGAGGCGGACCCAGTCGCCGACCGTCGCCGTCTCGCCGA
>CAZLOO010000559.1:0-1548 GCA_964561055.1 uncultured Halobacteriales archaeon | reverse complement strand
GCGGCGCCGATCGTCTCGATGAAGCTCTTGGCGACCAGCGCGAAGTGTGGGACCAGCGACCCCCAGAAGGCGGCGAACACCAGCCACGCGCCGAGGCCGGCCACTCGCCCGGCCCGGTCACCCCGCCGGCGCGCCGCCCAGGCGACGAGAAACGCCGCCACACTCGCCCACGCCAGCACGTCGGAGGGGCTCGCCATACCGGCCGTTTGGGGGTTGACAGTATAGGTCTGGTGGGATAGCGCGAGGGGTGCGGGCAGCTACGGGTGGCCCCAGCGGATGGCGGTGGCTCGGTGTCGGTCGTTGAACGCCTCGAACCCCTCGCCGAGCACGCCCCGCAGATTGAGGTCGTCGTACAGCGTCGAGTGGGTGTAGTCCACGAACGTCGCCGGCACGACCAGCCGGCCGTCCTCGCGGACGATGCTGGCGACGATGGAGTACACGTGCTTGTGGCGCCTGTCGAATACCGACGCCGCCACCACCGGCACCCGCTGGCGGTGGGCCGGAACCGCGTGCAGCGCCTCCACCGAGCGCGCGGTGAATTCGTAGCAGAACATCCCCCGCGGGCCGTCGGCGTCCGCCAGCGCGCCGAACTCAACCGGCTCCCGGAACGGCGCCCGCAGGTCCGCGGCACCGAAGATGACGTTGTCTTGGACGGCGCCGGCGGCGTACCGCGAGATATCGTAGTCGGTATTTTGCCTGAAGGCCGCCTCTAGGCCCGTCAGCACCGAGCGCGGTCGAGCCGGGTCAACGCTGGCAAACGCCGTCACGGCCGATGGCTCGACCTCCCGCACCAGCGGCCCTCGGACCGCGCCCACCGTGAACGGCCGGGTCTCGGCGGCCGCGAGCCGCTCGAAGAACGGCTCGAAGCGGTAGAACTCAAAGTCGATGTCCGACATTCCCTGCAGGTCGCGTGTCAACTCCGCCACCGGCTCGCCATCCAGACCGTGGCGATTATCCAGATCGCGGGCCTCTTGGACCGAGAGACCAGTCACTTTCCGCGAGAAGATGCGGCCATCAGTTCCCTTCAGGCTGAGGGTATCTCCCTCAACCAGGAGGGTGCGATCGCCGAGCGCCGCCGCGTAGCGCTCCCGACGGTCGAACCCCTCGCGAGCGATTTCGTCGAGCACGTCCGTCCTGGCCTGCTCGCGCAGGTTCGTCCCAACGAGGGTGCCGTAGCCGACCATCACGTTGTCCACCGACCGGCCAGCTGCAAGCGCCAGGGCGCCGCCACCGAGGTACTTCAGCGCGTCCCGGCGGGATACCGATGGGAGCTCCGGACGGCTCCGTCGCTTCTCCATGCACAGCCCCTCCGGCGCCACCGGTAAACGCCTTGTCCACGGCGCCGCCGCTGGTCGGCGAGCGCGCCGAAAGAAAGACCGCGAACCGCAAAGACCGGACGAGGTCCGGTTAGTTAGCTACGGCGACGAGCCGCCAGCAGAGCGGCCGCGACCAAGGCGATCAGGGCCACGATGGCGGTGAACCCGGGCTGACCACCCTCCGTGGTGGTCGTGGGCTCAGTCGTCGTGGTCGTGGTCTCCTCGGTCGTGG
>CAZLOO010000558.1:0-1549 GCA_964561055.1 uncultured Halobacteriales archaeon | reverse complement strand
TCGTCGCGGATCTCCCGGACGCGCTCGATGTCGGCCTCGCCGGGGTCCGCGAGCGCCCAGTCCCTGGCGTCGACGCTGTCGTCCAGCTCCAGCGTCGAGCAGCCCATCGTGGCGACGTAGTCACAGGTCGAGAGCTCCGCGTTCGTTATCTCGCGGGGGGTCTGGTCCGAGAGGTCGAACCCCTCCTCGCGCATCGCCTCGATGACCACCTCGTGGACCTGCTCGGCGGGGTGGGTGCCGCCGGTGAGCACCTCAACGCCGTCCAGCCCGCGGCGCTCGCGCTCCCGTTCCGCGAACGCCGCGGACATCTGCGAGCGACCGGCGTTGCGCACACAGACGAACGCCACCCGCACGTCGCTCATCGCCGGTCCCCCGTGGCGTCGAGCGCGTCCAGCAGCGCGCGCGCCCGCTCGGTTGCCGCGTAGTAGCGCCAGGTGCCGTCCTTGCGTCGGGTCACCAGCCCCGCCGACCGGAGCTCCGACAACGCGTGGCTGATGGCGCTGTCGCTGACGTCCAGTGCGGGCGTGATCTCGCAGACGCATAACTCCCGGTCGGCCGCAGCCAGCAGCCGCACGATGCGGTGGCGGGTGTCGTTGCCCAGCGCCTTCAGCGCGTCCAGGTCCTCCCCGTGGCCCGCTGGCAGGGTCGCGTACTCCTCCAGGCGCTGTACCCGCTCGTCGACGTCCCCGTCACAGCAGCCCTCGCGCTCGACGAGCCGCTGCAGCCGTTCCGTGCTGGTCATGACTGTATATCTGAACATTCCTTCATATAATAGTTCCGGCCCGCCTGACGGACATTTCCGGAGGGTTACGGAGCCGAACGTACCGGTCCGTAGCAACGGCCATTAGCCGCCAGCCCCGTGTAGGCGTAATGCGACGGCGCCGGCCGCAAGGCGGAGGGGACCACCGGTGAGCGAGGCAGAGGCTGGCGAGGCGACCGCCCGGGAGTACCGGGGCAGCTCCAGCCCGGCGGGGCTGCTGGAGGTCGCCCGCTTCTTCCTGAAGCTCGGTGTCGTCGGTGACCGCGAGCGGTGGACCCGGGCGCCGGGAGGCCAGCGGGGCGACCCGGACCGCTGGCCCGCTGTCGGTCGGTGTCATCGGCCACGCCCGCCCGGAAGGAACGGGCAGCTATACGGCCGGTATTCCCGAGTGAACGTTATCCGGGCGCGTGTCCTAGTGGAGTCGCATGGACGTCGTCAACCCCGCGACCGGCGAGCAGGAGGACAGTTACGAGGAGCACACCGCCGCCGACGTCGACACCGCGCTCGGGAGGGCGACCGACGCGTTCGAGGAGTGGCGCGACCGGCCGTTGCGCGAGCGCGAGGAGCTGCTCGCCTCGGCGGGTGACGTGCTTCGGGAGAACAGCCGCGAGTACGCGGAGGTGATGACCCACGAGATGGGGAAACCCATCAGCCAGGCGGTCGGTGAGGTGGAGAAGTGTGCCTGGGTGTGTGACCACTACGCCGAGTACGCGGACACGTACCTCGCGCCGGAGCACCATCCCAGCCCACCGGGCACGTCCGTGAAAACCGTCCACGACCCGCTGGGGC
>CAZLOO010000557.1:0-1567 GCA_964561055.1 uncultured Halobacteriales archaeon | reverse complement strand
TCGCTGTCGGACTTCAGCTGAGATGTCCCGGGACCTCCTCTCCGAGCGGGCGCTGGTGGAGTCGTTCCCCGACTACCGCGGCCAACGGGTCGCGGGCCGCCGGCTCCCCGCCGAGCCCGCCGACACGGTACCCCCCGGTGAGGTGCTGGACGAACCGCTGGCGGGCCGGCTGGAGCAGGACCTGTTCAGCCATCAGGCCGAGGCGCTGGAGCTTCTGGAAGACGAGCAAAACGTCGTCGTCACCACCTCCACCTCCTCCGGGAAGACGTGGGTGTACGCGCTCCAGGCCGCCCGGAACCAGATAGAGGACCCGGAGGCGACGGCGCTGTGCCTGTATCCCATGAAAGCACTGGCCCGCGACCAGGAGGCCGAACTGAACGACCGGTTCGCGGAGTGGGGCGTCGACGCCACGGTCGGGGTGTACGACGGGGACACCGACAGCGACCGCAAGCGGCGTATCCGCCAGGAAGCCACCGTTGTGCTCACCAACCCGGCAGGGCTGAACGTTTACCTCCCGCGTCACGACCGCGACAGCGGCTGGCACCGCTTCTACAGCAACCTGGAACTTGTCGTCGTCGACGAGGCCCACCAGTACTCCGGGGTGACCGGCACCCATGTCGCCTGGATTCTTCGACGGCTCCGGCGGCTGTTGTCGTACTACGACGCCGACCCGCAGTTCGTGCTGACGACGGCGACCATCGGCAACCCCGCCGAGCACGGCCGCCGGCTGACCGGCGCTCCCTTCCGGGTCGTCGACGAAGACGGCTCCCCACGGGGGGCGCGGGACGTGGTGCTATGGGAGCCGCCGGCCGACTGGGAGAACATGGACGAGGACCCGGACGCGGGCTTCGAGCAGGCCCGCGCCTCCACCGGCAGCGAGGCCGCAGGGGTCACCGCACACCTCGCCGGCAACGGCGTTCAGACCCTGCAGTTCTGTGGCGCCCGCCAGGGGACGGAGATCGCCGCCCGGCAGGTCGCCGACAGCGCGGACGGCCCGGTCTCGGTGGAGCCGTATCACGCCGGCCTGGGCAAGCGGAGCCGGCGGGCCGTGGAAAACGACCTGAAAACCGGCCGCCTGGACGCCGTCGCCACCACCAGCGCGCTCGAACTTGGAATCGACATCGGGAGCGTGGACGCTACCGTCACGGCGGGCTACCCGGGGACGAAACAGAGCTTCTGGCAGCAGGTCGGCCGCGCGGGTCGGGGCACCGCCGAGGCGCTGTCCGTGCTGGTCGGCGGCGAGGACGCGATGGACGCCTACGTGCTTGACAACCCGGATTACCTGTTCAACGGCCCCGTGGAGGACGCCGTCGTCAGCATCGACAACGAGCCGGTGTACGCCGACCATCTGCTAGCGGCCGCCAGCGAGCGACCGCTGACCCGTGAGGACGCCCCGTTGTTGGGCGAGCGCGATCGCCTCGAGGCGATGGTCCGGATGTGGCAGGAGGCCGGCATGCTCCAGTCCACGGGCGACATCGACGGCCGCGGGGTGGGCTACGCCGGCGACCCGCGGCCCCAGTCCCGGATCTCCGTGTACGCCACCTCCGGCGAGCAGTTCGAGGTCGTC
>CAZLOO010000556.1:0-1573 GCA_964561055.1 uncultured Halobacteriales archaeon | reverse complement strand
GTCGTCGACGACGAGGCGGTCAGCCCGGACGCGCGCAACGGCCTGCCGCTGGTGCCGCGCTACCAGGCTCTGGAGACCTGGGACGAGAGCGAGCGCACCGCCCGCGGCGAGGCACCAACCTACCGACAGTGACGCTCACGACCGCAGGAGATCACCGACGATGACGGGGACACACGACGACGAGGACGGACAGCCCACACCCCCCGCGGGAAGCGTGAACCGCTACCGCCACCCGTACCCGGAGTTCGACTATGGCGCCCGAATCGCGGCGCTCGCCGACCGAATCGATGCCGACGCCGCAGTGCTGGCCCATCCCCTCGACGTGGTGTACTACGCCGGCACCGGCCAGCCGGCGAACCTCTGTGTTCCGGCGGACGCACCGGAGGACGCTCGCCTGTTCATCCGCCGGGCGATGCGGTTCGCCGAGGACGAGGTCGGCCTCCCGGAGGGACAGTTCCGGAAGGGCGGGCTGTCGGACGTCGCCGACCACCTCGCCGAGATCGACACGTTCGCGACGGAACTAGACGTCGTGCCGGCGTCGCTGGTGGGGAAGCTGGAGTCGGTCCTCGAGGCCGAGGCGGTGGACGTCTCCCCGGACGTACTGGCCCAGCGTGCGGTCAAGAGCGACGCTGAAGTGGACCTGCTGCGATCGGCCGCCGGCAAGTACGAGGCCGCTCACGAGGGGATCCTCCGGCGGGCCGCCCCCGGGGTGACCGAGAAGGAAGTCGCCGGCGCCGCCGCGGACGGTATCGTCTCGGCGGGCGTTGACGACAATGTGTTCTTCCGGCGCTGGGACGCCCGCCTGCCGGCCGCGGGGCTGATCGCGAGCGGGGAGAACCTCCCGATGGTCTCGGGGCACGCGATGACCGTCACCGGAGTCGGGGCCTCCCGGACGATGCCGTGGGGGCCCTCCCGGCGTGAACTTGAGCGAGGGGATCTGATCGTCGCCGATCTGGGGCTGAATTTCGCGAGCTACCACGGCGACGTCGCCCGCACGTACGTCGTCGGGTCGGCGAGCGACGCCCAGCGCGAACGGTTCGACCTCGTCTGTGATATCCAGGCTGCTGCCGTCGACGCGCTCGGCCCGGGCGAGCCGGCGGAGAACGCCTACATAGCAGCCCGCGAGCGCGCTACGCGGGCCGGGGTCGAGCACTTACTCTGCGGCTACGGGGAGATGCAGGCGCCATACATCGGCCACGCCATCGGCATCGAAATCGACGAGCCCCCGACCTTGATGACTGGGGTCGATGCCCCGCTGGAGCCGGGGATGGTCGTCACCGTCGAGCCGAAGCTCATCGATCCCGACCGCGGGGCGGTGATGGTCGAGGACGACTACCTGATCACCGAGAGCGGCGTCGAGCGGCTCTCGACCGCCGAACGGGAGCTGTTCGAGACGTCGGTCTGACCGCAGGCTCTTTTCTCCTGGCAACCGACCACACCGCATGGAGCAGCAACCAGCCGAGGGCTGGCCGGACGAGCCCCTGACCGAGGCCGAGACCCGCGACCTGCTGGAGGGGCCGGTCGTCGCCGTCTGGGTGATGGACCACGACGAGAACACCCGGAACGTGATGCT
>CAZLOO010000555.1:0-1576 GCA_964561055.1 uncultured Halobacteriales archaeon | reverse complement strand
GACCTGTTCAACCTGTTCGTCTGGTTCGAGGTGATGCTGCTGTCGAGTTACGTGCTGGTGGTGTTCTACGGCGGGCCGGAACACACCCGCGCCGCGCTCCAGTACACGATACTCAATCTCGTTGCCAGCGCGGTGATGCTGCTGGCCATCGGCGGGCTCTACGCCACGCTCGGCACGCTCAACATGGCGGACATGGCCCGCCGGCTGGCCGCGCCCGAGCAGTTCGGCGCCGAACCGGCCGTCGCGCTGGGGCTGGGCGGGCTCCTGTTGTCGGTGTTCGCGCTGAAGGCCGGCCTCGTCCCGTTCCAGTTCTGGGTGCCCGACGCCTACCGGGCGGCGCCGGCACCCGTGACGGCGGTGCTCGCAGGCGTCGTCAAGAAGGTCGGCGTGTACGCGGTGATCCGCGTCTACTTCACTGTCCTCGGCCCCGGGACAGTCGCGGACCCGCTGCTCGGGGGCGGGGAGTTCCTCGCGTTCTTCGGCCCGCTGTTCGTCGTCATGGCCGCCGGGAGTATCCTCTTGGGCGGTGTCGCCGCGCTCGGGCAGGACGATCTCGGCGGCCTGCTGGCATACTCCAGCGTCGGTCAGGTGGGATTTATTTTCCTCCCGCTCGGTGTCGGTGCCATCGTCCCCTCCGTGCGTGAACTCGCCATCGTTGCGGCGGTCGTGTACAGCATCAACCACGGGCTGGCGAAGGGGCTGCTGTTCCTCGTTGCCGGCGCGATACGCGAGGCCGCCGGGACGCTCGAGTTCGAGCAGCTGGGCGGGCTCACCGGCCGCGAGCCGCTGCTGTCGGGAGCCTTTTTCCTCGGCGGCCTCGCGCTGGTGGGTATCCCGCCGCTGACAGGCTTCTTCGGGAAGCTGCTCGTGTTCGACGTCGCCAGCGGAGCGCTCGGCCCCGCGACGGCTCTCGGGACGCTGGCGCTGGCGCTGGCGCTCGGGGGTGCCGTCCTCACGATCGCGTACGTCTCGCTGGCGTGGTCTCGCGGGTTCTGGGGAGCGACCGGCCCCGCCGTCGGCCGAGCCCGCGCGGAGCCGCGACTCGTCATCGTCGCCGCGGTGCTGGCGTTGGCGGTCGTCGCCTTCGGCGTCGGCTTCGAGCCGGTGTACGCCGCCTCGACGGACGCCGCCCGGGCGGCGCTGGACACCGGCGGCTACGTGGACGCCGTCATCGGGGGTGGGGGCGCGTGACCCGCAAGTGGCCGCTCGTCGGCCTCCTGCTGGCGGTCCTGTGGCTGTTCGTCAGCGGGGTGAGCCTCACGGTCTCGGGAATCGTCGGCGGCTTCCTCGTCGGGATCGCCGTCGGGATGCCGGTGGCCTTCGCGACGAGGCGGCTGTACGCCGACGGGACGAATCTCGGGCGGGCCGTGCTGGCGGTACCGGCGGCGCTGAAGTACCTCGTGTTCTTTTTGTACGAGCTGATTACCGCTAACGTGGACGTCGCCTACCGGGTGCTTAACCCGCGGCTCCCGATCGAGCCGGACGTGGTCGCGATACCGCTCCGGGTGGAGACGGACGCCGCCATCACCACCATCGCCAACAGCATCACCCTCACGCCGGGGACGCTGACGATGGA
>CAZLOO010000554.1:0-1577 GCA_964561055.1 uncultured Halobacteriales archaeon | reverse complement strand
CATTCTGTCGCCGGAGGTCTTCGTCTGCCCCGTCCGGGACATCGAGGGCTAACTCAGCCTGACCCCGCGCCGACGTCACACCACGACGATCCGGGGCCGCAAACGTGGCTGGGCGGCGTGCAGGACATCCGACCCGGCGACGGAGAACAGCTTCCAGAGACGGCCTACGTCCACGTCCAGCTGAAGCCCGGCGAGTACGCCTGGGTCGCTGAGATCCCGAACCCGAAGCCCCGCGGCTTCCTCGAGACCTTCACCGTGCCGTTTGGCTAGGAGCCCCCCAACCAGCACGGTAGGGGACTCACGCGCTTTCCATCCCTAGAACACGCACGATCCCGACTGGGGTGTGCGAATTCCTCTCTTTTAATAACCGAGCAGATCTGCCATGACACGGCTCACTGCAGTTCTTACGGTAGCGCTTTCGTTTGGCCTTTTCACGGTCGCGTGCGATAGCGGGACACCCCGCCCCGGGGCGTTCTCAGAAGACGCGCACCCGGACGCGCCTCAGGAGACCCCTGCGACTGCTTCCCCGTCCTCGATGATGAACTCCAACGCTCCCTTCCCGGTGTTCCACCAGGGGTTCAATCATGGCGCCGAGCCCTGGTCTCAGTTCACGAAACAGGGGGGATGGTGCGGAACCGTCGAGCGAAGAGACCGGGGCCACGGCGACGTCGCCCCCTCCGCCGGACGGGGATACGCCGTGATCGCACACGACCGGTGCATCGACTTCTTCGTTCCGCAGACGAGCGCGCCGGCCTCTGGGCCGACCGCCGATCTGATAAGCTCCACCTGGCCCCCAGGTGGGTTTGTCCAGCAGGTCGACGTCTACCTGAAGCCCGGGTACCCCGCCGGCGCGGACGGGCCGGACTACGACGATCCCGAGGACGGAACGCTTGAGGGCCAGGTCTACGCCCCCGATGGGAGTCTCGTCGAAAAGGACGAGGACGCCGTCTTTACGTACGCCACGAGCCTTTGCGTGCTGGCCGAGGATGGGAGCTGCCCTATTCCTCGCGGCCTGCGCTACTTCTCCGTCTCAGTTACGAAGGACGAAGCGGGACTGGACGTGGCCGGCCATACGGTGACTGAGCCGGGCTGGTACACGCTCCGCTACGTCTTCGGAAGCGACGGCGACGGCCGGCTGACCGTCGACTTCCAACTCGTCGACAACGGCCGTCCGCTCGTCACCAAGCCCGTGGAGACGACCATGGCGGCGACTCCGTTCTCGCCGATTACCGAGACCTCGTCCTTCGAGGTGGCCGACCTGGGGAGCGGCTACCTGTGGTTCGCGTCGATCGCCGACGGGCTGACGCTCCCCATCGACGAGCACCGGCTGCGGCGCGGCAAGTGAGGGCTCTGCACGCGCCAGCAAACGGCGACAACCCCCGCGCCGACCTCGCAACACGCCGCCCCGGCCCTAACCCCTCCTCGGCGGGGTGGAAAAGGGCCGGAGCGAGCACGATATCGCCTGCATGACGGAGCTCCACGCCGACCATCCCGAACCAACTGTCCAAACATAAAGACCCAGTACGCCATGCCGCGCTACCTCGTTCGAGTCTCTTACACCGAAGAAGGCACGCAAG
>CAZLOO010000553.1:219-1579 GCA_964561055.1 uncultured Halobacteriales archaeon | reverse complement strand
GCGGCGGCGTTCGTGTTCCGCAACCACGTGGAGGGCTGTCTGCCGCCGACCGGGAGCGTCGGGACCGCCGAGGACCCCATCGGCGACATCCCCGCTGTCGGCGTTTCGAAGGAGGTCGGCAGCCGGCTCTCGCGGCGCTTCGAGGGCGAAACTGTGACCGTTGAGGTCGACGCCGAGGCCCACGACGCGACCAGCCAGAACGTCCACGCCGAACTCGGACCGGCGACCGATGAGACGGTGCTAGTAACTAGCCACGTCGACGCCCACGACATCGCCGAGGGCGCCGCGGACAACGGGGCCGGGACGGCGATGCTGGTGGAGGTCGCCCGGGCGCTGGCGACGCGGGAGTCGGAGCTCGACACGCGGGTTGAGTTCATCGCTTACGGCGCCGAGGAGGTCGGGCTGGTCGGGTCGGCGTACGACAGCGGACAGCGCGATCACCCCGACATCAAGGCCATCGTCAACAGCGACGGGGTGGTAATGGGCCGGACGCTGAAGCTGTACGACCACGGCTTCCCGGGCCTGCGGGAGGCCGCCAAGCGCGTCGCCGACCGGCTTGACCACCCGATTACGACCACTCCTCGGCTCGGCCCGCACAGCGATCATTGGCCGTACGTCCAGTGGGGTGTCCCCGGCTACCACGTAATGAGCGAGACCGGCACGGAAGGACGTGGCTGGGGGCACACCTACGCCGACACCCTGGATAAGCTGGAGGCACGCACCCTGCGCGAGCAGGCGGTACTACTGACGGAGTTGGTGGTGGAGGTGGCCGATGACTGGACTAGCATCGAGCACCGCGAGCCCGAGGAGATAGCCGCCCAGCTTGAGAATGAGGACCTCGCCGAGGGGATGCGGGTCATCGGCGACTGGCCGTACTGAGCTGGCGGAGATAGCCCCTGTCCACCGGCCCGCTGGCGGGCGATTGCACAGCTTTTTGACGGCGTCCGCCGACCGGTTGGGTATGCGCGAGGTCCTTGCGGAGTGGCGGCCGGTCATCGACCGGGAGATAGAACGACTGCTCCCCCGGGAGATCGACCAGGAGTACCTCGCGGAGTTCTTCGGGGCCCCCACCTATCAGTACGACGCCGACGCCGTCCAGCGGGCGTTGTCCACGCCAATCTGGGATTTGCTGGACCGTGGCGGGAAACGCTGGCGGGCGGTGGTTTTCTGCCTGCTGGTTGAGGGGTTCGGTGCGGATCCGGACGAACTGTTGCCGTACGCCTGCATCCCGGAGATACTTCACAACGGCACCATCATCGTCGACGACGTGGAGGACGGCGCGACGATGCGCCGCGGCGAGCCGGCGCTGCACCACGTCTACGGGACGGACGTTGCGCTGAACGCGGGCAACGCGATGTAC
>CAZLOO010000553.1:0-209 GCA_964561055.1 uncultured Halobacteriales archaeon | reverse complement strand
AATCCGGGTAACCTTTTTTTTTTCAAGCGGAAGACGGCATACGAGATGCTGATGCACGAGCTGAACCGCACCCACCTCGGCCAGGGGATGGATATCTGCTGGCACAACGAGCGCGGAGTGGGGATGACCGAGGCGGAGTACTTCGAGATGTGCGCCTGCAAGACCGGCTGTCTCGGGCGTATCGTCGCGAGGCTGGCGGCCATCGTCAC
>CAZLOO010000552.1:0-1584 GCA_964561055.1 uncultured Halobacteriales archaeon | reverse complement strand
CCGGCTACAGCGGCATCGGGCCGCGGTCCTCACCCTCCCCCTGGCGCGCGCGGGACAGCATCTCCGATACCGGCGGCCGGTAGCTGAACCCCGGGACCACCCCCTCGATATAGGTGCCCTCGACGTACTCCGCCAGTGCCTTCGCCACGTCCGGCGCCCGTCCCGGGTGAAGGCCGAAGGACATCTCCACCACTACCTCGCCGTCCACGCTCGTCACCGTGAGGTCGTCCAGCTCTACGTGGCCCTGGACCGCGCCGGGGGCGTCCTCCAGGCGGAGCTCGAACGTTTCGAACCACCCCTCCTGAAGGGCGTGTCCGACCTCCTCCTCGACGGCCGCGTCGAGCGTGGGCGCCCGCACCACCAGCCGGTAGCTGGACCCGTCCTCGTTCGTGACGACTCGGCCCTCGAACCCCGTGGTCTCCAGTCGGTAGCCGTCACCGTCATCGCTGTACGCCTCGTGTCGGGAGAATGCCCGCTCGGCACTGCTCATGCCGCCGATAGGGTCGAACCGTCCAAAAACGCATCGGGAGAGCGTGACTTCTTTCACGGTAGCGGACACGCTCCCGCCCAGAGCCGCCCCGCGGCTCCCCAAAACAATGGACATCGAGCAGTTCACTTCCAAGAACGCTCCCACAGAGGGCAAGGACCCCTTCCAGCGCGAGAACAGCTACACCCTCGACATCGCCGTCGACGGCGAGGTGATGGCCAAGGCCGGATCGATGGTCGCCTACACGGGCGAGCTGTCGTTCACCGGCCAGGCTTCCGCCGAAGGCGGCATCACCGGCTTCCTGAAGGAGGCCGCCACCGGCGAGGGGACCCCCGTCATGAGCGTCGAGGGACAGGGCCACGTCTACCTTGCCGACCACGGCAAGAAGGTTCAGGTGCTCGATCTCGACGCCGGCGACGCCATCACTGTCAACGGTGAGGACGTCCTCGCCTTCGACCCGGGGGTCTCCTACGAGATCAACAGTATCGACAGCCTCGCGGGCTCCTTTGCCGGCGGGCTGACAAATGTCTACCTCGAGGGGCCGGGCCACGTCGCGCTCACCACCCACGGCGACCCGCTGGTGCTGGAGCCGCCCGTCTCTACCGACCCCGCCGCTACCGTCGCCTGGAGCGGCACCTCCCCGGACGTGGAGGTCAACAGCAGCCTCTCGGACATGGTCGGCCAGGAGTCCGGCGAACGCTTCCAGATGACGTTCCACGGCGAGAGCGGCTTCGTCGTCGTTCAGCCCTACGAGGAACTGTCGCGGGCCTGAGTGCGGGGGGAGGGATTCGAACCCCCGGTCTCCTACGAGAGCGGATCTTAAGTCCGCCGCCTTTGGCCTGACTCGGCCACCCCCGCGCGTCCGAAGGTTGGGCCTGCCAGGCAAGGCCGTTTCGGTGGCCCGGCGTTGAAGTCAGCCCTCACCAGTCGACGCTGAGCCGGCCGTCGCCGTGTGGATCCGGGGCGACCTCCTCGTTCGTCCGGCGGTCGACGACGTGGATCACCCCGCGATCCTTTTTTGCCGGGCACACCTCCGCGGCCCGGACGTTGTGCTCCAGGTCCTCCTCCCCGAAGAAGTACACCGTCGGCGCCGCGAT
>CAZLOO010000551.1:0-1603 GCA_964561055.1 uncultured Halobacteriales archaeon | reverse complement strand
CGGCCTGCTTGGCGTCGAAGCTCAGCACGCCGTACCGCCCCAGCGCGATGGAGTGGACGACCACGAGCGTCCCGATCAGCAGCGTCCACTGGTTGAGCTTTGAAGAGATCAGCGCGTTGAACCCCGCCGTCGAGCGGGCCTTGTTCACGAGATACAGGACGACGATTAGCTCCGGCGCCTCCGAGGCCAGCGGAGCGATCCACTGGATCATGAAGAAGGAAGGCACCCCGATGCTGGTGCCGATATCCTCCAGCCCGTGGGCGAACGGCTCGACGGCGGTGAAGATCATCAGCCCGGAGAACGCGAACAGCCCGATGACGGTGGCGACCCGCTTTGTCTTCGGGAACGTCTGGAGGTACGCCGGTACGCCGACGTGTTCTTCCGATGGGTCGATCGGTCCCCGAAGGATGATGACGATGTAGGCGACGTACAGCCCAACCAGAATCACCAGATCCAGCGCATCGATGCCGCCGTTCAGCGGCACCAGAAACGCCCAGGCGGTAGCGGCCAGCAGGAACACGACCTCCAGCCCGATGTCCCGGTCGATGCTGACGACGTCCGCGAGAAAGCCGCTCCGCTTCTGGACGGCCGGATCAGAAGCGGAGCCGGCCCGGTAGACGGTGAACAGGGCGATGCCGGCCCAGCCGATGCCGATGAGGATGCGGTTGGCGCCGGTCATGTTCGCGATCGCAAGGTTGCCAGCCTCGATACCGCGGTCCGTGCCGGCGAACACGCCGGCGTTCCAGGCGTACAGCGCGTCGACGGCGTACTCGGGGGCAACGGCCAGAACGGCCAGCACCGCGATAGCGAATGCTTGGGGGACGTCCTTCTCGGCGGTCTCGGCTGCCCACGCCAGGAGGAAGGCCGCCCCGAGCACGGAGAGCCCGCTGACGACGACGACAGCGAGTGTCGAGAGGTCTTGAAGCACGGCGGGGACCGGCAGCCCCAGCAAGGGGAGCACGCTCGTCGCCAGCCAGACGACCATCCACGGGAGGGTGAGCGCGACCGCCGCGCCGAGGGCCTGAACGGCCTGGCGTCTCATCGGTCCCCCGCGGGTTGGATTCCTATCGGTTGCCGGGTAGGTTCGCTCCGTGTCACGTGTGTTTGCTCCTGATTGGACACCCGTCCTTATCACTCACAAGATTCCGCTCTACCGCCGGCGGGCGCGCTCTACAGGCCCGCTATCCGGGAATTCGGCGTCCCGTCGACTGTAGGCGGATTCGACAGTCTAACGCTCTCACGCGGCCGAAATCGTCGACTTCACCGATAGAACGGTCAGTCGTTTCCGTCGAGAAACTCCACCTCAGCGCTGGCGGCGTTGCGCTTCACGCTGTCAATACCGCGCCTGACGCCCTGCTTCGAGCCGTATCCCTCGCCGCTGTCGGCGATCACCTGGCCGTTCGTCGCGACTAGACGCCACCGCCATTCGCCGGCGCTGTCGCGGAACACCTCAAACGTCGCTGTACCAGCCATCGGTGGAGATTGACCGCTCGCCCACTAATAGCCACGCCCCTGACGGGTCCTCCTCCCCCGCCGGCTCAGGTCCCAGTCTCGATGCTCCGGAACTCCACGCTCGTCCCGAGTATCTCCGCCAGCCGGGCGA
>CAZLOO010000550.1:0-1608 GCA_964561055.1 uncultured Halobacteriales archaeon | reverse complement strand
GGGCCGACGATGTCGTCCCACCAGGCGCGGGCCTGGCCGTCGTAAGCGTCGTCCCGCGACCGGTTGGCGACGTGAGCGCTACCGGTGAGCGCGTGACAGGCGAGCACGGCGTTGTCGCCGGTGAACTCTCCGTACGTCTCGTAGGCCACCTCCAGGTCGGGGATGCTCTCGCCACACTCGAAGCGGAACTCCCCGAGCGAGACGCTGTCGGTCACGTTACCGCCCCGATGGTCCGGTCGATGTCCGCGATGACGTCCTCGGAGTCCTCGATTCCTACCGACAGCCGGAGCAGGTCCGGCGTCACCCCGGAGGCGCGCTGGTCAGCCTCGCTCAACTGGGCGTGGGTGGTGCTCGCGGGGTGGATGACGAGCGTCCGGGCGTCGCCGACGTTTGCGAGGAACTGAGCCAGTTCCGTCTCCTCGCAGAACCGCTTGCCCGCCTCGTAACCTCCCTCGAGACCGAACACGACGACCCCGCCGTAGCCCCCCTCCAGGTAGCGGCTGGCGTTGTCGTGGGTCTCGTGGCTTTCCAGCCCGGGGTAGGCCACCCACGCCACGTCCGGGTGGTCCTGGAGGAACTCGGCGACGGCCATCGCGTTCGAGCAGTGCCGCTCCATCCGGAGGTGGAGCGTCTCCAGCCCCTGGAGGGTGGCCCAGGCGTCGAACGGTGACTGACCGTCGCCCAGCGACCGCACCCCGCGCTGGCGGACCGCTTCGACAACCCCTCTATCCCCGAACCGCTCGGCGAACACGGTCCCCTCGAAGGCGGGGCTCTCGGCGCCCACTTCCGGGTACTTCTCAGCGTGCTCGGTCCATGGGAACTCCCCGGCACCGGCGACCACGCCGCCGATCGTGGTCCCGGACCCGTGGATCCACTTGGTGGTTGACTCCCAGACGAGGTCGACGCCGTGTTCGAGTGGCCGACAGAGCGCCGGCGTTGCGAACGTGTTGTCAACGAACAGCGGGACGCCGTGCTCGCCGGCGATCTCGGCCAGCCGCTCCAGATCGGGGGTGACCAGCGACGGGTTGCCCAATGTCTCGCAGTGAACGTAGGCGGTGTCCTCGTCGATAGCCTCGGCGTAGGCGTGGTAGTCGAGCGTGTCCACGAACCGCGCCTCAATGCCGCGGCTGTGGGCGGTGGTCGCCAGATAGGAGTGGGTGCCGCCGTAGATAGAGGAGGCGGTGACGACGTTGTCGCCGGCACTCGCGAGCACGGTCGTAGTGGCGTCAAGCGCAGCCATTCCGGAGGCGGTGCAGACCGCGCCTGCGGCGCCCTCGAGGTCAGCGAGGCGCCGTTCCAGGGTGGCGGTGGTCGGGTTGGAGATGCGGCTGTACACGTCCCCGTCGGCATCAAGGGCGTAGAGGTCCGCGGCGTAGTCGGCGTCGTCGAACACGTACGAACTCGTCTGATGTATCGGTGGGGCCGCGGCCCCTGTCGTGGGGTCCGGGGTGTGTCCGGCGTGGACACATCGGGTGCCGAAGCCCTGCTGCTCGCCGTCGCTCATGTTTAGTATGCATACTCGCGAAGGATTGTATAACCACGAGTTACGGCAAACCCTGCCGTCGCCGGCTCAGAACGTCAGCAGGTCGAACCCCTCGTCGGCGAGCG
>CAZLOO010000549.1:0-1609 GCA_964561055.1 uncultured Halobacteriales archaeon | reverse complement strand
CCATCGGCTTGCCGACGATGTCCGACCGGCCGACGACGACGGCGTCTTTCCCCTCAGGATCCACATCCGCCGCTTCGAGGAGCTTTTGGACACCGTGGGGGGTACAGGGCTTGAACCGTGCGTCGCCGGCGACCAGCCGGCCGACGTTCTCCGGATGGAACCCATCCACGTCCTTCGCGGGGTCGATGCTCCGAAGCACGGTGCGAGTGTCGACGTGGTCGGGAACGGGCATCTGGACGAGGATGCCGTGGGCCGCGGGATCAGCGTTCAACGCGTCCACCGCGTCGAACAGCTCCTCGGCGGGAGCCTCGGGATCGATCTCCCGATGAATGCTCTCGATGCCGAGCTCCTCGCAGGCCTTCCCCTTCATGGAGATGTACGTCTCGCTGGCAGGGTCGTCGCTCATCAGTACCGTCGCCAGCCCGGGGGTGACACCGGCGTCCGCGAGCGTCTCGATACAGCCCTCGAGTTCGCCCCTGATCCGGTCGCCGACCGCGTTGCCGTCGAGAACCTCGGTCATGCTCTAGGGGCCGCCTGAGCGGGTGTTAAACGCACCGCTCCCGGGGACCGATTCCACAACACCTCATTTTTTCTAAAGTTATAGTTTCGAGGAGGGTAGGGGAAAGCTCGGTGCGGACGGCGATCACCGAAGAACTGCCCGACGTGAGCGGGATGCTCGCCATTTACCGGACAGGGGGACAAGACCTAAACGGGTCCTGAGCCTCTAGACTGACAGTACATAGTATGTCACTCGGAACACGTTCCCGTACTGCCGACGGCGCCCGAACCCTACTAAGCGATCCCCGGTTCGAGTTGATGCCGTTCGACAGCTTCGACGGCGAGATCGAGCACCTGCCCGACGGGGCCAGCATAGCTATCACCGCCTCCCCGCAGTTGGGGCTCGACGCTACCGTAGAGAAGTCGGTGGAGGCCGCTGAGAAGGGGTACGACGTCATTCCACACGTCGCCGCGCGCTACGTCCGGAGCCGCGAGCACCTCGACGAAATCTGCACCCGGCTGACCGACGCCGGCATCACTGACGTCTTCGTCCCCGGCGGGGACCGCGAGGAGCCCGCGGGGGAGTTCGACTCCGCGTACTCGCTGCTGACAGCGATGGACGAGATGGGCCATTCCTTCGAAGACGTCGGCATCACCGGCTACCCGGAGGGGCACGACTTTCTCAGCGACGCCACGCTCGCCGATGCGATGGAGAAGAAGGCGCCCTACGCCACCTACATTACCACCCAGCTTTGCTACGACCCGGACGCCATCGTCGACTGGCTGGAGGGAATCCGCGGTCGAGGAGTCGACCTCCCCGTCGAGATCGGCATTCCCGGCGTGATGAAGTACCAGCGCCTGCTCAGCATCTCCCAGAAAGTCGGGGTGGGCGACTCCGTGCGGTTCCTCCGGAAGACCACCGGCGTGCTGGGGTTCGTCCGCCAGCTGGTCGGCTCCCGCGGGAAGTACACCCCCGACGAACTCATCGACGGCCTTGCGCCGTACGTCGACGACCCGGAGTACGGGATCCGCGGAGTCCACATTTACACGTTCAATCAGACTCCGGACACGGAGGCCTGGCGGCTAGACCGGCTAGACTGAGCCGGCTCTG
>CAZLOO010000548.1:0-1613 GCA_964561055.1 uncultured Halobacteriales archaeon | reverse complement strand
TTGCCACCGGCATCGACATCGACCACGCCACCATCGGGCCGGAGTTCCGCGACCGTGCGGGCGCCGTCGTTGAGGCTCTGGAGGCCGCCGACCCGGCGGAGCTTCAGGCACAACTGGACACCGCCGGAGAGATAGAGCTCGATGTCGCCGGGGACGGCGAGGCGGGCAAGGTGGTCGTCCCCGGCGAGGCCGTCGAGATACGCGAGGAACAGCAGTCCGGCTCCGGGGAGTCGGTCGCAGTCATCGAGTTCGACGGCGGGACAGTGCTGGTGTACGACTGATCGTTCGGTAGGTCTTTGACCTGGCCGCGCAAGGCGGCTGTATGTCGGAATCGGAGGCAGTCATCGACTGTGATCTGCTGATAGACGGTGTTGCCGACCAACCGCGACACGACGCTGCCGTGCGGGTCGTCGACGGCCGTATCGCCGAGATCGGCGACCAGGGGGAGTTGACCGCCGAGCGCCACCACGAGCACCACGCCCTCCTGCCAGGGCTGATCGACGCACACCTCCACCTGTCGGGCTACCGCTCGATGAACCCGATGGACTGGGCCGTCGAGGACACCGCCACCGCCACTGCGCGGGCGGTCGCGGACCTCCGACGGCTCGTCGGCGCCGGCTTCACCGCGGTCCGAGACGTCGGCTCGGCCACCGGGCTGGGCCTCCGGACCGCCGTCCAGGAGGGTGAGGTGCCCGGCCCACGGGTCTATACCAGCGGCCGCAGCATCTCACAGACTGCCGGCCACGGGGATAGCCACTTCCTTCCCTACGAGTGGGTGCAGGGGAACGACAGTGGCATCGGTACGCTGGCCGACGGCGAGGCAGAGTGCCGCAAGGAGGCCCGCAAGCGCATCCGGGACGGGGTGGACTTGCTGAAAATAATGACTACCGGCGGCGTGCTCTCCGAGAAGGACGCCCCCGACCAGAGCCAGTTTACTGACGAGGAGATTCGGGCGTTCACACAGGAGGCCGAACGGGTAGGCATCCCGGTGGCGAGCCACGCCCAGGGCGCGTCGGGCATCAAATCGGCGCTGCGCAACGGCGTCGACACCATCGAGCACGGGTTCTACCTCGATCAGGAGTGCCTGGACCTGTTCGTCGAACACGACGCCACCTTCGTCCCGACCCTGGCGATCATGCACCGCATCGTCACGCGGGGCGCCGACCATGGGGTCCCGGAGTACGGCCTCCGGAAGTCACGGGAGGCCAGCGAGGCGCACTACGAAGCGATCGAGCGCGCTTATGAGGCGGACATCCCCATAGCGCTGGGGACGGACTTCATCGGGCCCGAACTCGTCCCCCACGGGGAGAACGCACTTGAGGCGGAGCTGTTCGTCGAGGAGATCGGGATGGACGAGATGGACGCCGTCAAGGCCGCGACCAGCGTCGCAGCTCGCGCTATCGGCGATGACGACATCGGCACCGTCGAGCAGGGGACGGCCGCGGATCTGGTCGGCTTGGGCGCGAACCCGCTGGAGGATATTAGCGCACTCCGGGAAATCGAGACCACCTACCGCGACGGCGCGCCGGCACTGTAAGGGGCGTCTGACCGCCGTCGTCCTACTCCTCCGTGTCGCTCCCGTTCTCCAGGCGCTCCCGGAGGTTCTCCAGCGT
>CAZLOO010000547.1:0-1622 GCA_964561055.1 uncultured Halobacteriales archaeon | reverse complement strand
CCGGCGGAGCGTTCTCGCTGCAGCTCGGGTTCGGGGTGTACTACGTCCTCGCGGGGGAGCTGGCCGCCGCGGGGACGGAGGGGACCAGCCTCACCCTGATGACGAGCATCTCTTTCATCGGCTCGCTGGCCGCCCCGGTCGCTGGCGGCTGGCTCATCGCCGGTTACGGCTGGACGGCTGCCTTTCTGGCGTTCGCTGCCGTGGGAGCGCTCGGCGCGCTAGCGCTGGTGCCGGTGCCCGAACCGGAGGGCGCGCGGGCGGTGTCGACAGACGGCTCCGGGTAGCCAGGGCCGGAACCCGGCGTTTATACTCTCCCCGAACCTGCCAGCGGTATGAAGTTCTGCGACGACTGCGGCTCGATGATGCACACGGAGGGTGATGTGTGGGTGTGTCGCTCCTGTGGCCACGAGCAACTGCGCGACGAGGTCGAGGAGCGGGCGATGGTGACGACACAGGGCCAGGAGAAGTCGGAGGTGGTGGACATCAGCGATGCCGAGGACCGCGGTCTGCCAACTACGAAGACGAATTGTCCGGAGTGTGACAACGATCGGGCATACTACTATATGCAGCAGATCCGCGCGGCGGACGAGTCCGAGACCCGTTTCTTCGTCTGTACAGAGTGCGAGCACAAGTGGCGCGAGGACGACCACTAACGTGACCCGTCCGGTGCTCCCCGAGGACCGCCTCGCCGAGGGGTGGACGCTCCTTGAGGAGCGCACGGAGACGCTGTTCTCGCTGCCAACAGCGACGGTTGAAGGCCATACCCTGCTGTATGAGGACGCCGCCCTGCGCGAGCGGCTGGCGGCCGCGACCGGCCGCGATCAGGTGTGGCGGTTTTTTTTCGCAAGCAGCGTCGAGTTTACCCCGCCACTCCCACCGGGAGTGGGCACGGCGATGGTGTACCCGACAGTCGCCAGCGAGGCGAAACGCACGTTCGCTGACGATCTCCGTGAGCGGGGGTTCCGGTCAGTGTCACGAGGACGCCGCGAGCGGGCCCACTCGGCTGACGGCAATCGGATACGTCTCCAGGAGTACACTGCCGTCCTCCAACTGGACGGCACCGAGGTAGGTACGACTGGCTGGTTGGGGGTGTGGACGACCGGTGGGGAGTTCCGTATCGCCGGCGGCGCCTACCCGGACCTGCGGGACCTGGACGTCAAGGGGCCGCCCCCGACCGAGTGCCGTCAGGAGCTGTTCGACCTGCTGCGGTCGGTTAGCTGATCAGTCGCAGGGGGGCGGCGACCGCGGCTCGGAAGGCCCCGCCGACGTCGATCTCGACCGGCGTGACCGATGGGAGCTGTGGATCCGCGAGCGCGCCGATTCGTGCTACGCGGACGCTGTCCACCGCGAGGTCGACGGTCAGGTCCAGCGTCCGCAGGGTGGCGTCGAGCTCCTCCAGCCCGCGGGTGCCCCCGGCGCTGCGGAACACTGTCCGGGCGATCCGCACCGAGGGGAGGTCCACCCGGAGGAGGTCGGTGTACGACTCGACGCTGATGGGCTGGCCCTCGACTGTGAGGGTGACGTCAGCCTTGACGTCGACCGGCGCCCGCCCGGCGGTCGCGACGGCGCTCACTCCTCGCGCTCGCGGGTCGAGATGGTGACCGTGCCGTCGACCCGCCAGC
>CAZLOO010000546.1:0-1631 GCA_964561055.1 uncultured Halobacteriales archaeon | reverse complement strand
TGAGTCACAGCAATTTTTCGGTCGATGGCGCGATTTGGCGTAGGCCCGAGGGGACCTTGCCATGGTCGCAACCGGGGTTCAAATCCCCGCCAGCGCATCTCTGACACCGACCCCCGAGCGACTGCTCTCTACTCGTCAGTCCACCAGCGCAGCTCTAGGCCGACGGCACTTTCCAGCCCCAGCAGCCCAGCCCCGCTATCCGACTCGGCAGAGCCGGGTGGCGGCAGGCGCACCTCCTCGCCATCCACCACGACCGTGACGTTCTCTGCTTCAGGGAGGCGACGCTCCAGACGCTCAAGGGCGTCCAGCAAGCCGGCCCGTGCAGGGTTGTCCGCACTCGCCTCATAATCGCCGAGAACGGGGTCGACGTTCACGTCCCCTGAGCGGTTCGACAGCACAGCGTTGACGGCGGCGCCAGTGAGGATAACCAGGCCGCTGACGTACAGCCAGGTGAGCAGGACGAGGATGGAGGCGACGACGCTCTGTCTCGGCGAGCGGGCTGAGAGCTCCACGTACAGTCGGAACAGCCGCTCGAAGGCCGTCAGCCCGACTGCCGCGAGCAGCGTTCCCGGGAGCACCTCGACGACGGTGACATCGCTGTCCGGGAACACGTAGTACATCGGGAAGAACACCACCGCGAGCACCCCCACTAGCGCGAGGCCAGCGAGCAGGCTCCATAGCGGGCCGCTCCCGGCGTCCGGCAGTGCGGAGACGACGACGCTGGCCGCCAGGATGGCCAATCCGAAGGTAAGGAACACGACCAGCCCGTCGCGGATCTGGTCGAGGAAGCCGTTGCGGGACTCGGATTCGTAGATGTCCGAGAACGCGGTGTCCAGCCCCCGGAAGATGCGCAGCGTTCCCCACACGAGGAAGGCCAGCCCCAGGATCGAGACGCCCGTAGAGGTCTCCGTAACCCCCTCTTGGAGGAGACTGCTGGCACCCGGGGAGAGAACCGTGGCGAGCACCTTGACGACGCTGTCCCGCAGGGCGACGTTCTCCAGCCGGGAGACGACGAACAGTAGCAGCAACACTAGCGGCAGCAGCGACACGAACGCGTGGTAGGCGATCGAGCCCGCCATGAACGTCAACTTCTCCGCGCGCACTTCGTGGAGCACCGCCCGCAGCAGCTCCGCTGTGCGCCCGCCGCGCCCCCGCAGGCGCTCGATGGTAGTCATACGAGATGGAGGGCCTCCGGGGGCAAATAGCCGCCGGGACTACACGAGACCCCTGCGCCGCAGCAGAGCGACGGCGCCGACGACCGGCAGTCCGAATGCGAGCAGGTACGGCGTCAAGTACGCGACAGCGACAGCGCCAGCACGCACGACCGTGACGACGCCACTGGCGGACTCGAGGAAAGCCGCCACGACGCCAGTGTCGTACCACGCCGTCGTCTCCTCTGTGGTCACGGACTCGCCCGGCTCCGGTTCCCGGAGTGTAACCGTCACCGTCGCGAACGCAACCCGGTCCTCCAGGGCGGCCTTCCTGGCCTCGAGGCGCTCTATCTCCCCTTGGACGGAGGAGAGTCGGTCGCCGACCGCGAGCACGTCCTCGGTGGTGTCAGCGTTTTGGTACAGCGCGCGCAGGCGGTCACGTCGGGCACGGAGATTCTCCAAGCGCGCCTCCAGGTCGAC
>CAZLOO010000545.1:0-1635 GCA_964561055.1 uncultured Halobacteriales archaeon | reverse complement strand
CGTCGAGCATCTCCCGGAGCACCACCTCGCGGGCGTTCTTGCGGGTTATCTCGCCGGCATCCACTAATTCGATCAGCCGGCGGAACTCCTCCAGTCGGTCGCCGACATCGGAGACCGCCATGTCCCGGTAGTTCAGCTCCCCGAGCAGGTTGTCCGCTACCCAGGTCGCGGCCAGCTCCGGATCGAACTCTCGGGCGATGTCCTCGTAGAACTCCGCCACCTGGCGCGTGGAAGTGAGCTTCGAGGCCGCCTCGGCCGAGAGGCCGTACTCCTCGCGGAACCGCTCGCGGCGCGCCTCCGGCAGTTCCGGTATCGACACCCGCTCCGCGCGGTCGGCTACCTCTAGAGGCGGTAGGTCCGCCTCGGGGAAGTAGCGGTAGTCCTTCTCGGCCTCCTTTGAACGCATCGAGACGGTGACGCCCTTTGACTCGTCCCAGTGGCGGGTCTCCTGAGCGACCGCGCGGCCGTGCTGGAGCTGGTTACGCTGGCGGTTGCGCTCGTAGGCCAGCGCCTTCATCGCGCCCTTGTGGCTGGAGATGTTCTTCACCTCCGTCCGATTGGCATCCGCGAGGACGTTCGCGTCCACCTTGCCATCCCCGCCAACTTCCTCGTTGTATACCATCGATAGGTTGGCGTCCACGCGCAGCGAGCCGTCCCGGCCGGGGTCGAACACGCCCAGGTAGGCGAGTACCTCCTCCAGCTTCTCCAGAAACGCCCGTACCCCCTCCGGAGTACGGAATTCCGGCTCGGTGACGATCTCCATCAGCGGCGTTCCCGCGCGGTTGTAGTCCACCAGCGTGTACTCCGCCCGGGAGATGTCTCCGCCCTCGTGGACCAGGCTGCCGGGGTCCTCCTCGAGATGGGCACGCCGGATTGCGACCGTGCGGCGCTCGCCCTTGACCGAGAACTCCAGTTCGCCGTCCTGGCAAATTGGGTCATCGTACTGGGTGATCTGGAAGTTCTTCGGCAGGTCGGGGTAGTAGTAGTTCTTCCGGTGGAATCGGGTGCGCTCGGGGACGTCCGCGTCGATGGCCTTCGCGATCTTCAGCGCAGCCTCGACAGCCGCGTCGTTGAGCACCGGCAGCGCCCCCGGCAGGCCGAGACACACCGGGCAGGTATGGGTGTTCGGCCTGGCGTCGGCGGTGTCCGTCGAGCAGCCACAGAACAGCTTCGTCTCCGTCTCCAACTGGACGTGAACCTCCAGTCCGATAACGGCGGTGAGTTCTCCTGCCTGTGCGGCCTGAGCGGTCATTGGTGGGTGAACCGCCCGAGCGTGCTAAAGCGTATCGGGAGCCGGGCCGGCCTCGCGACCCGAGGCGACGGCCGGGTCGGGAGCCGGCGGGAGACGGTCGCGGTCCTCGCCGGCTTTCTTCCTGCCCAGACCCACGGTTGAGAAAGAACCTTACCGCCCACAGGTATGTCTCGACGTACCATGCACCGACCGATGACGACGCTCGACTTCCTCAACAGGGGGGTCGACATCTACGGCGACGCCGTCGGCGTGGTCGCCCACGACGGCACCGAGTTCACCTACGCCGAGTTCGGCGAGCGGGTCGACCGCGCGGCGGCGGCGCTCTCGGAGCTCGGTGTTGAGCAGGGCGACCGCGTGGCGCTGCTCTCGCCGAACACACACTG
>CAZLOO010000544.1:0-1639 GCA_964561055.1 uncultured Halobacteriales archaeon | reverse complement strand
CAGCTGGTGCTCGCCGTCGGCGGCGGTATCGTCCTGATGTACGTCATCGCCCGCGGGGTACAGCTCTCCGGGACGTGAGCTACCCGCCGACCCGGAACGCCTGCACCTCGCCGCGCTCGCCGACGGTCGCGGTGACGGGGACGCCCGACAGCGTCGCCTCGACATCCGCCCGTCCCGCCTCGGTGTCGAACGAGGTCACCGTCCACTCGCCGCTGAGCGCGAGCCAGCGCACCGGTTCCTTCCAGACGTCGACCCCGTGCTCGCGGAGCGCTGCCCCCACCTCCGGATTCCACGGGACGAACATCCCCGGCGGCGCGGAGTAGGCCACCCCGCAGGTGCGGCACTGCCAGTCGAGCACCACCGGCGCCGGGGCGGCCTCCTCCGGCGACTCGACCATCGACCACTCCACGTGGCCGAAACACTGGGGGCAGGCGCCGCGCTGGGCCTGCCGGGCGCGCCCGACCACCGCCACCGCCATCACCTCGGCGGCCGCCGCGGCGTCGCGGTCCTCGAACACCCGTGGCGGCACCAGGTCGGCGAACGCGTGCCCCTCTTCGCAGCTGACGGTGAACAGCCCCGACTCGTAGCTCACCAACAGCGTGCCGTCACACGCCGGACACGGCCCCAGCGGCTCGTTCTCGACGGACGAGGGGGTGTCGTAGTAGCCGCTGAACACCGCGCCCGCCACCCGGACGCCGGCGGGGCTGAGCCGGTACCCCTCCCTCTTCTCGACGAACCGCCCGACGAGTTTGTCGAGGTGGTAGTTGAACCGGCCGGTGTCCTCGATGCCGCTGCGCTCGTACAGCTCCGAGAACGACAGTGCCGGCGCCGCGGGGTCCTCGCGGTAGGCGCTCACCAGCGCCTCCAGTATTGACAGCCGGGTGGCGTCCGCGAGCAGGGAGAAGGCGTCGGCGGCGTCGGTTGCGGTCACGGACGCTCATCGGGCGGCCGCCGACATAGCCGTTGGGCTGGTCCTCCAACCGGCTCGGATTCGGCGACACCGTTTTCTCCGCCAGCACGGACCTGCCGGTGTGAAACAGCTCGACTCCGTCGTCGACGGCTGCACCGCGACGATAGAGGCCGACAGCGCCGAGGAGGTGCTCGAGCGGGCCCAGGAGCACACCAGAACCGCCCACCCGGACCTGAAGCTTGACCCTGCGACAATGAGCGAGACACGCTCCAGCATCAGGGACGCCTGAACCCGGCGAGGCTGGCGTTCGTCCGTGAGGCGAGATACGCCTCCACGTCTTCCCGGCGCCAGCCGACCGGGGCGAGCACGCTCGCGGCCGCCCGGACCAGCCGGTCGCGGTAGAAGGAGGTGTCGTAGCCCGCCACCTCGCCGGGGAGCCGCACCCGCTCCCGGCCGCTCCGGCCGTCGTCGACGACCACGTACCGGGCAGACTGGCCAGGGTGGATGTCGAGGCCGGCCGCCGCGGCCCGCTCCAGCGCCGCCGTCGTTCGGGTGTCCCGGTCGTACGCCTCCCGGCGCTTGGAGACCCGTGTCTCGATCGTCAGCTCTGCCGGGTCGACCGCGCCGGACTCCACCTCGTGGACGAACCGCCGGAGCCGGTCACACACCGGCTCCGGACGGCGGTGCTCGTCGAACGCCGCCACCAGCGCCCGCTGGGCGTCGGCGACG
>CAZLOO010000543.1:0-1649 GCA_964561055.1 uncultured Halobacteriales archaeon | reverse complement strand
TCACGACCTGCTGGAGTACGAGGCGCTGGTTCGCAAGGGCGGCGATGGCCTCTCGAACAACACCCTCAAGAACCGTGCACAGTGCCTCCAGGCGCTCAGCAAGCGCAACGACACTCCGCTCACCGAGCACACCGCCGAGAGCATCGAGCGGATGCTCGCCGACCTCAAGAGCGGTCGCCACCCGGACGTGAAGGACAGTGGCATTGGCGTCTCGAATCGACAGAAGGCACTCCGAGTGTTCTACCGTCGGCACGACCACCTTGGCGTAGACCCTGAGGACATCGACATCGACCAGGACAGCGGGAAAGACCTCCGCCCCGAGGACCTGCTGTACCGCGACGAAGTGGACGCCATCTTCCAGCAGACCCGCGACCTCCGCGACCGGGCGATGTTCGCGCTCATGCTCGCCACCGGCCAGCGCAAGGACGCCGTGCGAACGCTCCGGATGAAGCACGTCGAGAAGGAGGGCCGGGGCATGGCAATCCGCCTCAACGATACGGAGGGGGCGACCAAGGGCGCCAGCGGCACCGTCCCGCTGTTCTGGTCGAAACACTACGTCCGCGACTGGATTGACCACCACCCCTACCAGGACGACCCCGAAGCCGCCGTATTCCCGCCGGCGAAGGGCGCCGTCCCCGAGGAGGACCGCCGCGACTTCATGACCGGCGGCGGTAGCGTCAGCGGAGTGATTAGGCGGATGGCCGAACGTGCTGGCGTCAAGCAGGAGGAGAAGGACCGCGGCGTCCACCCGCACCTGCTCCGGGCCACAGCAATCACCCGGATGGCCGCCAAGGGCGTTAGCGAACAGCAAATCAAGCAGGTGGTCGGCTGGTCCCGGGACTCCTCCCAGTTCGAGACCTACGTCGCCCTCGCCGACGACATCAACAACGACAGGGCCCGGGAGGAGTTGGGGTACGCCACCTCCGGCGAGGAGACACCCACCATCGGGCGGCCCACCCTGGAAGAGTGTCCCGAGTGTGCGGACCCCATCCCCGAGGGGCGCGACCTCTGCCCTAACCCTGGTTGCGGGTTCGACCTCTCCGCGCCGGTCGAGGAGCGGCCCGAACCCGACACCGACGGCGTGGCCGGGCCGACTATCTCCGACCCCGCGAAGGATGCTATCGCTGAGGGCGTGGCCGAGACTTTCGAGGAGTTGGAGCCGCTGGTTGTTGAGACCGCCGCACAGGCCGGCGCCGACCGCGAGGAGGTGGAGCGACAGGTCGGCGGACTGCTCGGAGACATGGTACAGCAGAATATCCGGGAGAGCCTCGACGGCTTGGATACCGCCGCCGACGACTAACGGGCCGGCCGAACCACTCGACGCGCTCAGCGCCCGCTCTCGGTCTCTCAGCGCGGGCGAACTCAGGCGGTCGCGTCGAGCCCATCGAACCACCGACAGACTCTTGCTCACGCCGGGAGAAGGCCCGAGCACCTTCCAGGGTGTCGGGGGGGCTCCTCCCCTCATCGCTTTCACTCGCTGAGGGTCACCTCTGCCGGTTGCTCAGTTGAACTCTCGTCTTGGGCACGGCTCACTCCCACTCCCCGAGCGTCTCCCGGCGCTCCTCCTCCGTGACCCCCCGCGGAGCCGGTCGGCCCCTACCGGGACTGCTAGTGGGCTCGCGGGTGCCCGAGGCCGAGAGGGTCGGCGT
>CAZLOO010000542.1:0-1655 GCA_964561055.1 uncultured Halobacteriales archaeon | reverse complement strand
TCCTCGGCGTCCCTCATCCCTCGCCAGCGGCGACTGCGGCACGCCTCGTCCGGGCGGGATGCCAGACGTTGTTATGTGGGCTTCCGGCATGCCGTCGTATGACCGAGGGACGGGCGGATGGCTGCCCTCCAATCGCTCGGGAATGATCCGGACACCGGGGCCCCGAACGCCTCCCGGAACTGGCCGTCGACGTCTGTCGGTCATCAGCGGGGACGAGACCGACCACCGGACGGTCGGGGGAAAGGCCTACCTCGCCGACCTGCGCGACGCGCTCGCGTTCAGTTCGGACGTAACCGGACAGGCGCTGACGGCCTTCGGGGAGCATGGCATCGAGACCCTCACGGTGCCTGTGGGGTGTTTCAATCCGCGCCGGGCGTCGTGGCCGCGGACGTGGGCGTCACTCCCCGTACTCGTCGATACGCTCGTGGACGTAGGCGGCCCACTCGTCAAGGGTCTCGTGCATCAGCTCCTTGGCCTCCGGCAGCGGCGTCGCGGTGTACTGGTAGACGTGGCCACCGCCGTCAAGCAGGCGCCGCCGGCGCTCGGCCAACCCCTTCTCGCGGAGCGTCGACAGCGAGCGGTTAACATTCGAACGGTCTCGTCCGACGATGTCGGCCAGTTCGGCGACCGTCGAGCCGGGACTGTTGAGCAGCGTCAGGTAGGTGTCCGACTCGTGGCGCTGGATGCCGAACACACAGGAGAGCACGTCCTCAAACGTGGGTTCGTCGTTGAGCATCAGCTCCCGGAATCGGTCCGGGCTCGGATTGGGTTCCATATCTGGTCTAACGCCCCCTGGGGCAAAACACTACGGCTCGTCCTTCGCGTAGCCGAGCCGCAGCAGACACTCGCGCATCTCCTCAGCATCCTGGTGCTTGTGGAGCCGTGTCGGGGTGTCACAGTAGTACGTCTCCCCGTCCCAGCGCATCGTCACCTCGCGGGTCTCGCCGAGAAACTCCGCTCGGACGACCACCCGCCGGCCCGCCTTGAGGGCGGCCAGCAGCTCGTCGCTGGTCCATTCGCCGGCGTCAACGATCGCGGGTCCTGTTTCGTTGGTCACTGGTCAGGGGTTCCGTCCCCCGGAGTATGAACGTGTCGTCACTCCTGAAGCGACAACGGTTTACTCCGGGGCTCGATGGGTTCTGATATGCCCCTGTACACGCTCTCGAATGACACCATCGCGTTGGTGTTCTTGGCCGCGATACTCGGCATCGCGCTGTACTTCGCGTTAGCTGACGGCTGAACCCGCGTCACCCCATCCTACTTATCAGGCCCCGCCGAACGCTGGCGTATGACCAGGGACGCCCGTCGCCAGTATGCGCTCGCCAGCGTGCTGCTGGTGCTGGGGCTGCTGGCGGTGGTCGTCCTTCGAAAGGTCCTCGGGACGGTCTTCTTCGCGGTGACCGTCGCTTATGTGCTGCTGCCGCTGCGCGACCGGTTCCGCGCGGCGGGCTACTCCCGCCAGGTCGCCAGCGTTCTCACCGCGTCGGTCGCCTCGGCGGCGCTGGTGGTACTGTTCGGGGTGCTCGGGTTCGTGCTGTTCCGCCAGAGCGACTCCCTGGAGGCGCTGCTCGAACGGGTCCCTTCCACGCTGGTCGTCGAGATCGCCGGCTTCAGCTATACCGCGGAGCTATCGACGGTCACCGCCACGCTGTCGA
>CAZLOO010000541.1:0-1658 GCA_964561055.1 uncultured Halobacteriales archaeon | reverse complement strand
AGGTGGGTGTACAGGTGTGAATACAGCTCCGGGACGCAGTACTCCAGCTTCAGGCCGGCGTCGTCGGCCCGCTCGTACACCGTGTCAACGAGGTCGTCGAAGGGCGTACCCGGCGCCACCTCGATGGCCACTGGCGCGCGCACGAGCCGGGCCACCTCCAGCGTGCGGCGGGCCTTTCGGATGTTGCGCTCGGCGGCGCTCTCTACGCGGCTCACGTTCGAAGCGGTCGTCCCTAGCCGGTCCGCGACCTCCTGCTGTGTGAGCCCCCGCTCCCGAAGCTCCAGCACCTCCACCTGGCGCTGCGTCAGTCCTGAGGCCTCGACGGCGTCGCTCTCCATGCGGTGTTGAACGGTATTGGTTGATAAAGAGCTTTAGGTCAACCGTTCACAGTCAACCCTATGGGCTCCCACCGGCGGTGTGGCCGCCGGGCGCTGCTGGCGGCCGTCGGTAGCGCGGCGCTGGCCGGCTGTTCGGCCCGCGGGGAGGGCCCCGTACGGGTGCTTTCGGCCGGCAGCCTGGCCGACGCCCTCGAGAACGGGCTTCGACCCGCCGTCGATACCGACCTCCGCGTCGAGAGCTACGGCTCCGCGGAGGCCGCCCGGCTGGTCGCCGAGGGATCGAAGGACCCGGAGGTGGTGTCGCTGGCGGACATCGCCCTGTTCGACGGTCCCCTCTCGGCTGACTGGTTCGTCGAGTTCGCCACCAATGCGCTTGTGTTCGCCTACGACACAAATAGCCCCGGCGGGCAGGCCGTCGTAGGCGCCGACCGCTGGTTCGACCCCCTCGTCGACGGCGGGGTCCGGTTCGGCCGCACGGACCCGGACCTGGACCCGCTTGGCTACCGCACCCTGTTCGCGCTGGAACTCGCCAGTGCCCACTATGGGACGGACGTGCGGCTACGCGAGGCGATACCGGAGCGGGGCCAGATCTACCCCGAGACTCAGCTGCTCGGCGCCTTCGAGACCGGTTCCGTGGAGGCAGCGGTCGTCTACCGGAGCATGGCGGTCGACCGCGGCTACGAGTTCGTCGACCTGCCAGCCGCTATCGACCTGAGCGACCCCTCTCGCGCGGGCGCCTACCGGGAGGCGAGATACACCCTCCCCGGCGGCCAATCGGTCCGGGGTGGCCCAATCAGCTACGGCTCAACCATCCGCCGTGCCGATCCCCGCCAGACGGTCGTCTCGACGTTCGATCGGCACGTCGCCGGCGGCTACCTGACGCAGTACGGCTTCACAGTACCTGACGACTACCCCCGCTACAGAGGCGATGTTCCCGACACGCTCGCGGCGTAAAACCGCCACGCCGTGGCTGAGCGCCGCCTACCTGCTGGGCGGACTGCTGTTGTTGTACTACCTGGTGCCGCTGGCGGCGCTGCTGATCGCCCAGCCGCCCGGGGCAGTGCTGTCGCGGCTCGGCGACCCCGATGTGCTCCGAGCAGCGGGAGTATCGCTCGGCAGCGCGGCAGTGAGCACCGCTGTCGCCACCCTGCTGGGGGTGCCGTTAGCGTACTGGCTGGCCCGTACTCGCGCTAGAGTGCGACCCCTCGTGACCGCCGTCGTCGTCCTGCCGCTGGTGCTGCCGCCGGTCGTCGGCGGGATGGTATTGCTCACTGTCGTCGGGCCGAACACGCTCGTCGGATCGATAGCCGCCGCCGCGGG
>CAZLOO010000540.1:0-1668 GCA_964561055.1 uncultured Halobacteriales archaeon | reverse complement strand
CCGTTGCGCCGCTGCCGAAGCGTTTCGTCACTCCCTCGACGGCGACGGCCACGTCACGAGCCCCTGTCGACCGGCGGTTCCGGGCCGTCCCCGCCGACCGATCGTCCGGGTCGTGGTCGTCGGCTGTCTCCCCGGACTTCGAACCTAGGCCTCCAGTGTCGTCGACGACGGTCCCCGAGTGGCCGCCGTCTCCTGTCGTCATTGGCCTGTGTAAGGCGTCCAGGCACAAAAACCACCGCTAGCACAGTGACGGGGCGCGCCGGTCGCTCGAACGCCGTTTGGGGCGACACATCATCCTTCTGTACCACGCCCCCTCCTCCCAACGGTTCCCGAGTCCGGGGCGCCACTCGAGCACGGTGGCGACCGTACCCCTGACCGGCCCCGGACGATTACGTGCTATGGTGCTCATCCTCCGTTCGCTCTTTCAGTTCCTCAGCGTGGGCGTCGGCCAGCCGGGTCGGCTCGGGGAGCTTGTACCCCCCGCGGTAGCGGTCGACGATGTCACACGCCGTCGCCGCGCTCAGTCGATGGCCCGGGCTGACGTAGACGGGGTTGATGCGGGTTGAGTTCGGGTACTGGCGGGTCTGAAGGGCGTGGCCGACGACCGTTCCCGGAGGGGCGGTCATCCGGTCGTCGGCTTCGATGGCCACCCGCTCGCCGGCCGCCAACGCGTTCGTCGGGCCTGCGGGCGTCCCACAGAGGAGGTTCTTTATAACACCCAGCGAGGGGCAGTCCAGCGCCACCCCGAGGTGGGTCGCCAGGCCGGCCTCGCGGTAGTGGATACGGCCGCTTCCGTCGAAAAAGAGCAGGTCTGGCTCCCGCTCCAGTTGTGCGAGCGCGTCCAGCGCGGGCATGCCCTCCCGGAAGCTCAGCAGCCCGGGGACGTACGGGAACTCGGCCTCGCTGACGACGCCGACCCGCTCTATCACCTCGCCGCCGCGCAGCAGCACGACCGCGCTGACGATCCTGTCGCCGGGAAACGCCTGGTCGATGCCGGCGACGAGCGGAGCGTCGGGCGCCGGGTCGGTGGTCGTCACGGCCGCCGGGTCGAAGCCGGGGTCGTCCTCGAAGACGGCCGCCTGCGCGATTTCACGCTGGCGCTTTTCCATCGCCTCGCGGTCAAGAGTCGGGTCCGGGCAGAACCGCTCGGGGACGGGTCGCACCGCTCAGAACCGTCGGCCTCCCTGTCCGCCGCGGCCGCCGAACTGGAGCTGTCCGGGCGCGGAGACCTGGTCCTCAACGTACTTGCCGTAGGCGAGCCCGATCAGCAGCCCCACGAGATGCGCGCCGTTAGCGACCCCGGCGCCGCTCAGCCCGGGGATGCCGCCCCCGAGGATACCGAGCACGGAGATGACCGCGTACCCGCCGGTAATCACCCAGATGGGGACTGGGATGAGAAAGTAGAGATACACCCGCAGCCCCGGGTTGAGCACCGTCAGCACGGCCAGGATCGCCAGGGCGGCGCCGCTGGCACCCAGCACGGCCGCCGGGACGTCGCCGACGAGGAAGGTGATGCCGATCTGTCCCAGCCCGGCGATTATCCCGGCGCCGAGGAACAGGGCGGCGAACGCCCGGGAGCCGATCTTCCGCTCGACCAGCGGGCCGAAAAAGAAGATCACGATCCCGTTGGCCAGCAGGTGGCCCGGGCTGCCGTGGGCGAACACGGAG
>CAZLOO010000539.1:0-1669 GCA_964561055.1 uncultured Halobacteriales archaeon | reverse complement strand
TTGGACCTGATGCTGGCGTAGTTCCTGGCCCAGACGTACGCGAGCGCTCCCAAGAGCCCGACGTTGGCCACCGCGACGACCCGTGCCACGCTAAGGAGTGTGCTCATCTGTCTCTCCCTCTGGGCTCCACAGCTATGTATTGTCCTACCTCACGCCGCTCCGTCATAGTCATTATCGAACTTGCTCCATTATCCGGGTGGCCTTGTCCCAGTGCTGTCTCGTGCGGTCGGTGATGAGATACACCGCCCCATAGTCCGAGTCCGTGCTCTCGACGATGCCGTTGTCCTTCAGAACCTCCAGGTGGTGTCTGACGGTCTTGTAGTTGAGGTCCAGGTCCTCGGCGAGTTGGTTGGTATTGCGCGGCCGTTCGTCGAGCGCCTCTAGAATCCGAATCCTATTGCGACCGCCCCGTGTTCCGGCGAGTACCTGCCAAAGGACCGCCTCCATCGGTCAAAAGTCTCATACGATCTTTAATAAAACACCCCGGAACCCGATGGTCCGGCGTGCCCCGCCGACTCGGACGCCGAGCGCCCCCGGCACCTTCGAGTCACTCGGTCAGGTCCGTGACCGCCGGTATCAACATGAACTGGTTCTTGCTGGGCTCGTCGTCCGCGGTGAAGTAGCCCGTCGCGACGACGGTGTAGAGCCTGTCGGGGGCCAGTTCGACGTCGAATTCGGCGGTGAACGGGTTGTCGTTGGTCCGGCTGTCCGGTCTGACATCGATTGTGTACGATCTTGGGTTGATGCCCAGGACATCCGTCGAGTTCCCGAACGAGAGGCCGTCCGCGAGCGTGGTTTCGCCGTCGTTTGTCGTGACGTCGACAGCCGGGGCGTCGGGCGAGGCGTGGAGGACCCGCACGCCAGCCTGCCCCGCATCGACGTCTGCTTGGTCGACCAGCAGAGCCGGACTGACCGTCCCCTCCGACAGCTCGCCGATTGCCGCCACGGAGTAGTCGGTGCCGGCCTCGAGGGGTACCTCGCCCTCGAAGGCCACCGTGTCCGGGTCCCCCGCCGCCGTGACAGCCACCTCGTAGGTTCCGGCGGACAGCGAAAGGTAGTCGGTCACGTCCCCGAAGTGGACCTTCGAGAATTGCTTCTCGCCGTCGACGAACACGTCGACGTTCGGGGCATCCGGCACGGCGTGGATGCCCCGGATTCGCGCCGTCTCCGGACGGGGACCGCCGACCGCAGGGACGAGGCCGAACGACTCGTCGGTCGGCTCGTCGTCCGGCGTCAGGTACCCCTCGGCGAACAAGGTGTAGGTTTTCCCGGCTTGAAGCGAGAGTTCCGCCTCGGACACCGGCTCGGCGTCGCTGTCCGCCGAGGCTGGCTGGACGGCGAGGTTGGTCTCGCCGGCAAAGAATACTCTGTAGTGGCCGATATGGCCAAACGAGATGTTCTCGGCGACAGCCCGACCGTGGTCGGTGACCACGTCGACTGCCGGCGCGTCCGGCGAGGCGTGGACGACGCGGACCTCTGCGACCATATCCGGGAGCTCCCGGTTCTTGTCGACGAGCAGGTCCGCGCTGAAGGTCTCCTCGGTTAGTTCGCCTATGGCGGCCACCGTGTAGTCGGTGCCGGCCTCGAGGGTCACCTCGCCCTCAAAGGCCACCGTATCAGGGTCCCCGGCCGGGGTGATCTTCACAGGGTAGCTACCGGCCTGGATCGT
>CAZLOO010000538.1:0-1674 GCA_964561055.1 uncultured Halobacteriales archaeon | reverse complement strand
CAGGCGCTGTGCAACCGTGTCGGGCTGACCCGCTGGCAGCGCGACCGCGTGCTCGGGGTGATGCGCGATCTGGACCTGGAGGTGTTCGGTAGCCAGCGTGCGGTGCCGAAGGTAGCGCTGGTGGTTATCCGCCATATTGTGGACATCGAGCGGCGCCGACAGCTCGGCCTGGAGGACACGGAGCGATTGAAACAGCTCAGCCCAGAGGCGATGGAGCAGCTGTACGAGCAGTTCGACTCCATCGCGGAGGACCCGGACTTCGAGCTCTTGTGCGAACAGCACGGCCTCGACCGGACAGCGCTCAACCGGCTTCGACGGACCCTCACCGACCAGCTCGACGAGCAGGGGCTGGCGGGCGCGGCGTACGGCCGGAGCCGGTCACGGGACCGCGCACTGCCGGAAATCCCGGCGCGCCACCGCGCGGGGGGTCGGTAGGAAGCCAAGGCCTATTCCCAAGGCCCCCTCAACGGCTGTATGCCACCGTTACACTCCGACCAGCGCGTCGCCGTCCTGGCCGACGCGCAGAACCTCTATCACACGTCACACAGCATCTACTCCCGGAATCTCGATTATGCGGCCCTGCTGGACAGCGCGGTCCACGGCCGGGAGCTGGTGCGAGCCATCAGCTACGTCGTCCGTGCCCATTCACCCGAGGAGGAATCGTTTTTCGACGCGCTGCAGGACATCGGCTTCGAGACGAAAATAAAGGAGATCAAGACCTACCCGGACGGCTCCCAGAAGGCCGACTGGGACGTGGGAATGAGCCTCGACGCCGTCACGCTCGCCACCCACGTGGACGCCATCGTCCTCTGCACCGGCGACGGCGACTTCACCCGGCTGTGCTCGCACCTCCGCCACGAGGGGGTCCGGGTCGAGGTGATGGCGTTCGGCGAGTCCACCGCTGATGCGCTTGTCGGGGCCGCCGACGGCTTCGTGAACATGAGCGAGAACCCGGACCGCTACCTGCTGTAGCCGGTCTCGAAAGTCGGTGACAGCTGATTCGACGTGGGCAACTGCGTCCGGATGGTGAGTGTGGTGGCGCATGGCGGCCACGAGCGGAGATCGCTGTGTGAGGGGCAGATAGTGGCTCCTCAAATCATCCCCGTTCGACACTCCAGTCGCTACAACTGCCGACACGCTGGGGCGCTCAACTACCGGAAGGGATGATCGTAAAATCTCGAAAATTCGGAGAATCCTCGTTATGAGACGGTACACGCACGATGTAGGTGTGCTCGCGGTGTCTGCATCAGGGAGGAGATGGCGATGGACATCGCTATGTCGACGTCAGTACACCCGTTGCCAACCGTACCCCGGCAGGAACCCATCCGATCCGTACGCGGGGGCCGCCGAGAGGAACGTGTTCCGGAAGTCCATCACGAAGTAGACGAGATTTGGATGACTCCTCAAAGCCGAGCCCTGATACACTCGTTGCAGAAACGGTGGTATCCGTCTCATCGCCGATGACGAGCGTGGTGCCTCACCCTCCATTGGTGAACTACCCCACCCTACTCGCTTACCGCTGACGCGGTTCGCTCCTTGAGGGTGGGGCTTCCTGCTTCCACGACGCGCTTTGCAGACACCTGAGTGGTATCCACAGGGAGCGCAGTCTCCACAGGCGGTGATTCGGAGTGAACCACTCCTACTTCTTCAAGACCGCGAGAAAGAATATTCCAC
>CAZLOO010000537.1:0-1675 GCA_964561055.1 uncultured Halobacteriales archaeon | reverse complement strand
ACAATGAGTGAAATTACTGCTCCCGTCGGTATGGCATTCGAACTCCAGCAACGAACGATAGAACAGACAACCGAGACGATGCGGCGTGGTTTCGAGGCTCAGAAGCAGCTCAGCGAAACGATGTTCGACTTCCGTCCCGCGACGCAGGCTCACGAGGCCGGCTTCGAGGCCGTTCGAACGTTCGTCGACATCTACTTCGACGCTCTAGAGTCCACGGAGACCGTCCAGAGTGACCTGGTCAGTGACCTGCGTGCTGTCACCCACGAACAGCTCATCACTCTCGAGACGAACCAGGCTGAACTCGTCGACACACTCAACGCGAGCCTTCAGGACGGTAGCGAGCCCGCGGACGAACTCCTCGAACAGTTCATAGCGATGCTCGACGACCAGACGGAGGCGATGCTCGCAGCCCACGAGGACATCGAGGACCTGACTGTCGAGGCGTTCGATGGTCTTGAGGGTGATTTTGAGGAACTTCAGGCCGCGTTCGAGGCCCATGGCGAGGAGGTTGCCGAGAACCTCGACGCCCAGCGCGAGGCTTTCGACGAGCGCGTCTCTGAACTCCAGGAACAGGTCGAGGAGCTGACGGCCCAGATGACCGAATCCGCCAACGACAGCGTGGGGGTCCAGGTCGAGGCCGTGGACGAGTCGCTTGAGGTCATCGACGGCCTTGGCTCGACGTACTCCGACCGGCTCCAAGAGCAGGGCATCGACTCGCTCGAGGCCCTGACTCAGGCCGACCCCCGGACGGTCGCCGAGACGGCGGACGTCTCGGAAGACGTTGCCGCCGAGTGGATGGAAGCTGCGCAGTCATCTGCATAGTCACCGGTCGTCGCTACCGTTCCGTCCGCTGACCCTTTTTCAGCTCTCAGTCGACGTCTTGTCCATCGAGCTTCACCTCTCGTTGTGAGTATACTGGTCGTCAGCTACGTTTTGGCGTGCCCCCACGGGTCGGGTCTGGGTTCTCGATGGCCAGTCATTGCTCCGCCTCGAGTGTGGCGTCGTGCCGATTGGATCGGTGCGGAGGGCGGACCGCCGGTGGGGCCGGAGGAGTAGCTGCCGGCGTTGAACTGACACACTCCGAGCGCTGCCCGACCACGCCGAGCGCCCGCTACCGACTTGGAAGTTGAGGCTGTGCCAAGTTGGCGGCCGACGCCGTCGATGTTGACGATTCGTCTGCGAGTGAGACGACATCGAGGTCTGGGACGATGCGCTTGCGACCGCCTGCGGGAAGGCCGAGCTTGCGGCCGCCAAGGGCACACTGACCGTGAAGACAATCGACGGGCGGGACTACTGCTACCTCCGGTCGCGCGAGCGCCCGACGGCGACCAGCCAGTACGTCGTCCCCGTGACGCTCGCCGAGGGTGCGTCCCGACCGCCGACCGACGACGGTTTTTGATTTTACTCATCAGTTCTGATTATCTGCGAGAAACTGACCATTTTTGTGCGACAAAACACCAAGTGGACATGTCGGCCGATAGGCGGCCGGCGTGGCGTACTGCACACCCGAATCCCACCCCCAGGTCGAGTTGTCACCTACGGGAGCGGCTCTGTTAGTGCCATACTGAGGGGGCCGCCCCTTCGACTCCTAATAGAACCTGTTAGTCTCGCCGAGCGGCCGGCGGTCGCGAGCACTGTTAGAGAGAATAAAAATATTCGTGATATAGACGACGCA
>CAZLOO010000536.1:0-1676 GCA_964561055.1 uncultured Halobacteriales archaeon | reverse complement strand
ACCTCATTAGCGGCCAGGGTGAGCTCCACCTGGAGGTCATCACTCAGCGTATCGAGCGCAACCAGGGGATCCCGGTCCGCACGGGCGAGCCCATCGTCGTCTACCGCGAGCAGCCCCAGCAACCCACCGAGACCGTTGAGGGTATCTCGCCGAACCGGCACAACCGGTTCTATCTCACCGTCGAGCCGCTGAGCGAGGAGCTGGTCGAGACCCTGCGAATGGGCGAGGCGTCGATGGACATGCCGGAGATGGAGCGCCGCGAGGCGCTGATGGATGCCGGTATGGACAAGGACTCCGCTCAGAACGTCGAGCACGTCTACGGGACGAACATCCTCGTTGACGAGACGAAGGGTATCCAGCACCTCAACGAGACGATGGAGCTGGTCATAGAGGGTATTGAGGAGGCACTCGACGACGGGCCCCTGGCGGCCGAACCGGTCCAGGGCTCGCTCATCCGGCTGGAGGACGCTCGCCTCCACGAGGATGCCATCCACCGGGGTCCCGCGCAGGTCATCCCGGCGGTCCGAGACGCCGTCCACCGCGGGCTGATCCGCGCGGAAGTGCGCCTCCTGGAGCCCATCCAAGACGTCCGTATCGACGTGCCCAACGAGTACATGGGCTCGGCGTCCGGCGAGATACAGGGTCGCCGCGGCCGTGTCGACGACATGTATCAAGAGGGCGATCTGATGGTGGTCGAAGGAATCGCTCCCGTTGAGGAGATGATCGGGTTTTCCAGCGATATCCGCTCGGCGACGGAGGGACGGGCCTCATGGAACACGGAGAACGCCGGCTTCCAAGTGATGGCGGACAACCTCCAGCCCGAGACAATTCGCCGCATCCGCGAGCGAAAGGGAATGAAGACGGAGCTTCCCCAGAGCATCGACTACTTCTAAGCCCCTCTTCCCGCCGTCGGTCCGCTCGCCCCCCGAGCGTCAGCCGTCTGTCCGCGCGGGTAACTCTCCGTGGCGTGTGACTCTCCACCAAGCTTATGAGTATGGGATACGTTGACACACAGTGTATGGCATCAGCGAACGACGAGGTTCTTGACGACTTCCTCTCGCAGCGCGGCCACGCGACCGAGCGTCCCGGCTGGGAGCGCAGCTATAACAAGAAGCAGTGTCCGGAGTGTGGGGGGCTCCATGACCAATCGGCGACAGCCTGCAGCGTCTGTGGCTGGTCGCCGGGGGCGTAGCGGCGCCGCGGACCCAGTTGACTTATACAGCAGGCCGTTCTGGGGCCGTCAATGACCCAGCGCCAGGTAACCCGGCTGTTCGGCGGTCCGGGCTGTGGGAAGACGACGGCTCTGCTGGACCGCGTCGACGCTATCCTCGACCAGGAGGGGGTCGACCACAACGACATCCTCGTCGTGTCGTACACCCGCGCGGCCGCCAGCGAGGTGCGTGAGCGGCTGGCCGAGCGTCTGGACGTGAGCCCCCGGTCGCTTCAGGGGACGGTGTGTACTATGCACGCGAAGGCATACGAGCTGCTGAACCTCTCGCGGGGTGACGTGGTCGGGGAGTCCGACAAGAAGGAGTTCTGCGAGGAGTACGGCATCGAGTTCGAGGACGAGTACGAATCCAACCGGCGCCGGAGCGCCCGCTCGACGACCATCGGCAACAAGATCATCGCCACCTCCCAGTGGCTCCAGCGCACCCGCCGGGACGTGGCGGACTGGT
>CAZLOO010000535.1:0-1677 GCA_964561055.1 uncultured Halobacteriales archaeon | reverse complement strand
ACCCCCGGGAGTCACACGTCGCGAATCGTGCTCGCCCAGATATGCACACGAGATTCGCTCCGCCGGGGACACTCGTGTGCATATCCAGCGGCCATCTCTCCTGAACGGCGGGACCACCCCGTAGCGAATCGGCGGGTCGTGACGGGTGTTTAAATATGACACCCGTTCCAGTTTCACTCTCAACCGGCCGTTTAGGAAGTCGTGTTCACGAGAGGAGGGTATGCGGATTCGCGAAGACGGGAAGTTCGCGCATCGCAGCGCGACCATCGAGGAGTGCGCCGAGCTGTTCGACGCCAACAAGACCCGCTCGGCGCTGCTGGCCATGGAGCACGCCCGCGAGGACGCGGCGAACAAGGCGCAGGTGCTGGAGTGGATCGACGAGCGTCGGCGTGAGGGTGACCTCTCGGCCGAGCAGGCTGCCGAGCTCGTCAAGCTGCTCTCGACTCGCCAGATGCCGCTCGAGCGCGAGGAGCAGACGACCAGCGCCGTCCGCGAGGTGGACGTCCACCGGGACTGACCGGACTCCTATGTCACCAGTTGTCGGTGTATTGTATGTCCAGCTGGACCCGGACCTCACCGTCGGTGATCGGGACCATTAGAACGAACTCGATCGATCAGTCGATAAGCAGTCAGGCCTTCCGAATACCGGCGGGCGGGTACGTGTCGCTCCACGGGCGAACCCGCTCCAGCGTCGCACCCGCGGCGAGCACCGTCGCGTCGTCGAACCGCTGACCGACCAGCTGTAGTCCGACTGGCAGTCCATTGTCAGTCAGCCCGGTGGGCACCGACAGTACCGGGTGGCCGGTGAGGTTGAATACCCACGTCAGCGGCCACCCGAAAGCGGGGTTGATTTCGGTACCGTCGATCTCGGTAGGACCCTCGATGTCGGCGTCGAACGGCGGCACCGCCAGCGTCGGCGTGGCGAGGACGTCGTGGGTCGCGAGGACCTCGGTGACAGTGTCGTACACGTCGGTGCGGATCATATCGGCGCGCTTGAACTCCGGGGACGTCTGTCCCAGGCCCTCCTCGATGTACTCCACGAACTTCGGCGACAGCATGTCTCGGTGGTCCCCGAGGAGGTCGATACCGGTCGCTCGCTTGACCTTGTCGGGCAGCGACGAGAGCAGCAGCTTGAATCCTTCCTCCCAGGCGTGGTACATCGTCTCGAAGTCGTGGCCGAAGTCGGGGTCCTCTCGGACGACCGACGCACCAGCCGATCCGAGAGCGGTGATCGCCTCGTCGGTGATCTCGCGGACCTCGTCCGCTATCGGGAACAGCCCCAAGTCGGAGCTGTACTGGACGGAAAGGTTACGACCACCACGGCGGGTTGCGGCGACGTAGTCGTCCGATGGGGTCGGAACCGAGAACGGGTCGGCGGGGTCCCAGCCCGCCATGACCTCCAGCATCAGCGCCACGTCCTCGACCGAGCGTGCCATCGGCCCGAGCGCCGTGAACGGCGTGTGCGGTTCGAGCGCATCGGGCCGCGCATCGAAGGGCACCAGCCCGAAGCTCGGCATCAGGCCGACGACCCCGCACGCGCTCGCCGGGATGCGTATCGACCCGCCCGCGTCTGAGCCGACGGCCAGCGGCGCCATCCCCGCCGCCAGTGCCGCTGCACTGCCCCCGGAGGAGCCGCCGGCGATGCGGTCGGTATCGAACGGCGTGACGGTAGTCCCG
>CAZLOO010000534.1:0-1682 GCA_964561055.1 uncultured Halobacteriales archaeon | reverse complement strand
TGGATCAACGAGGGGATCCGTGCCTACGACGAGGGTGTCGCCACGAAGGACGACATCGATCGCGGGATGGAGTTGGGCACGAACGTCCCGATGGGGCCGCTGGAGCTAGCGGATCACATCGGTCTGGACGTCTGTCTCCACGCCAGCGAGACGCTTCACGAGGAGTTGGGCGACCGCTACAAGCCGGCGTACCTGCTCAAGCGGAAGGTCGACGCCGGCGACCTCGGTAAGAAGACTGGCCTGGGATTCTACGAGTACTGACGCCTCCCGGCTGACCGGGGCCGGACACCTTACTGTCGGCCCGCGACCGGTGGGCATGAGCGACACCGAGACGACGTTCACGCGGGTCGTGTCGCGCGCGACTTCCTGAGGTGTGGTTATACGGGGGAGAGGTTGAGGCCACCTACGCGTTCCTCGGCGCGAACCCGGTCGGACCGTGACACACGCTGGTGGTGCCGGGAGAGCCGCAGGAGTGTTTTTAGCCTGTACCGACGAAGCTGTTCGGGGAAATACGGGCGCCGGTGCCGGCAATCGAGGTCACGGTCCGGGTCGACGCCACGACGATCCCGCGTGATGACGGATCAGCCGCCGGCCAGGAAGCCCCCGTTCACCGCAATGGTGTCCCGCGGGTCGAGGGGCGACGGGACTCTCGTCGAGTATCACTTCTCGTTTGAGGGTGAGCGGAGCGAGTCGAAGATGGCGTGCCTCGCGGCCGATATCCGCGAACCGCGGTAGTTCCGCCACCGGCGAACGCCGCCGCTAGCCCACCCGTTGATGCCCTCGGGGCGTCTCGGTCGGTCGATGACCGACCTCCGGGTCAGACGGTACGAGGAGCGTGACAAGGAGGCCGTCTGGCGTGTCCACGAGCGGGCGTTCCGAGCGGCCCTGCCGGAGTTCTACCCTGCCGTCGACCGGGACCTCAGGAACGTCACCGGGACGTATCTCGAAGGGGGCGAGTTCCTCGTTGGCGAGCGGGCCGGAGAGGTAGTCGCCTGCGGCGGCTTCCTGCCGGTCGACGGCGCGACGGTCGAGCTGAAGCGCCTGCGTGTGCTGCCGAAGTGCTGGCGGGAGGGATACGGCGCGGCGCTCGTCCAGGAACTGGAGCGGCGTGCCCGCGAGCGTGGGTTCGGGCGGGCGGTGCTGAACACTAGCGAGTACCTGGAGGCGGCGCAGGCGTTCTACCGCTCGCTGGGCTACGAGGAGACGGGTACCGAGCACCACGAGGAGTGGGACGTTGAGCTGCAGCACTTCGCCACGGGGCTGTGAGCCGTCTCTCGCAGGGTGATACCAACAGTCAAGTCCGGCGCGGCCCCAGCAGGGGATATGGATTTCAGCCTGTCACCGGAGCAGAAACAGATCCGCGACATGGTCGCGGAGTTCGTCGACGAGGAGGTCGTCCCCCGTGCGGCCGACATCGACCACGAGGACGAGTTCCCGCACGACCTCGTGGCCGAGATGGGGGAGCTCGGCCTGATGGGGATGCCGTTCCCCGAGGAGTACGGCGGCGCCGAACTGGACTACCACTCTTACGCCATCGGCCTTGAGGAGATCTCTCGCGGCTCGGGCGGGCTGGGGACGATCGTCGCGGCGCACATCTCGCTGGCGGGCAACATGATCTACGAGTTCGGCACGGACCGCCAGCGCGAGACCTATCTCACCCCGCTGGCCCACGGCGAGGAGAT
>CAZLOO010000533.1:0-1687 GCA_964561055.1 uncultured Halobacteriales archaeon | reverse complement strand
GTATCCCTTGATTCGCCGTGCTCGTGGCTGTTGGTCCGCCGGCACGGCGACGGTGCTGACACGCCGGGCCCGGTCCAACGATTGTCGCAGCATCGTCCGGCCGCCGGACGCGGAGGGGTCGGCCGACCGATGTGACACTGCACCAGGTTTAATCGTGTCTGACTAACCGTCGACCGGGTGCTCGTCCTGGTCGATACCGGTCGCGGACCCGACGGGACACAGTCCGCCCCGCGCTGACACGGGACCGACCGGCCGTGAAGTCGGCCCGGAACTACGTGGCATTTATTCAGCAGTTCGATATCTTGTTATCTTATTACTTTTCGTTGAAATATGGCTCGTTTCCGAGTATCTGGGTACTCTATCACCGCCCTGTCATCGAGCGAGACCGGTTGTTGGGCAGTCCTGTCACAGCGCGATCGCATCCGTCATTGGAGCGATCGGAGAGTCAGTCGTTCACATCCAGAAGCACGTAAATATCGTTCGGGCTCTCAAACGCTGGGCTGACACCAATGTTATTGATTGAGTATACTATCGATCACGGTTTTGTGATAGCTCGTCGAGATACCGGAATTATATGCCATATGTACTGGTGTCATAGGTTTCGTGGGGGTTAAATTTGCCAGGCCGGTGGAAAGCGTGATGAGCGACCAGTCGAGCGGCCCCGGCCCCCGAGGAAAGGTCGGCCGGCTGATCGAGCAGGACGGGCTGGAGGGGACGGGGGATTACCTTGTCGAGCGGTGGACCGCTCCCGAGGGGACGAGACGAATGGGGCTTCGGGCGCTCGCCGGGGAGTTCAACCGCCGGCTGCTGGAGGCACGGCTGGCGGCCGCCGACGTGGATCCGGTAGCGGGGACAACGGAGAGCTACTACGAGGCACTGGCGGGCGAGGAGGTCACCAGCGGCGTACGAACACAGGTCAGGCGCAAGCTCGAACGGGCCGGCCTCGACGTTGAGACGCTCGAGGCGGATTTCGTCTCACGTCAGGCGGTCCACACATACCTGACCTCAACGCGAGGGGTGTCCCGACCGGAGTCGAAGTCGGTGTCGCCGGAGTCCGTCCAGGGGACCCTCGACCGGCTCCGCGAGCGCGTCCGGACCGTCACCGCCGGCCGGCTCCGGCGACTGCGGGAGGCCGGGGCGCTCAACCTCGGGGATGTCAGTGTCATCGTGAGCGTGGAGGTGTACTGTACCGACTGTGGCACCCAGCGGAGCCTGTCGGCTCTGCTGGCAGCGGACGGCTGCGACTGCGGCGACTGAGCGGGCCACGACGGCCGCCGTGGCTTGTGTGGGGGCTCCCAACGCGAGCGGACCGGAGGAGATCACGGGCAGTGTGGCATCCGGAGTATAAGTTCGTGTGTCGGCTCGCCGCCCTCGCGCGGCGTCTCCTGGATGTCCGAAACCACGATGTCGGCGCCGTGTTCGGCGAGGGTCAGGCATATCTCCCGTCCGTTCCCGCTCGAGCCGCCGGTGACGACGGCGACGTCGCCCGCCAGCCAGTCGGTCACCGTAGCGTCGGATCGCTTGGATACATCCCCTGTTAACTGTTGGCTCTGATGGGTGAGCGACCCGTGTGAGGGGGCCACGCGGCCGCAGCACCCTCGGTCGTCGTGACAGGGAGCGAGCGGACGCCTACCTCCATAGGGGTGGGTCCGAGCGACAGCACGGCCACCACGCCACGCGCGAGGAC
>CAZLOO010000532.1:0-1693 GCA_964561055.1 uncultured Halobacteriales archaeon | reverse complement strand
TCGTCGTGGCCGTAGTACTTGAACTGCCAGTAGGTGTAGGCGGCGAACCAGTTGGCGTTGTCCCCGTACAGAACGACCGTGGAGTCGTCGCTGATGCCGTGGCTTCCCAGCAGGTCCTCGAAGTCTTCCTTCGTGAGGATGTCCCGTCGAGTCTGATCTTGGAGCTGGGTCTCCCAGTTGAAGCCGATGGCGCCGGGCGCGTGGCCCTCCTCGTACGCCTCCGTGTCCACGTCCACCTCTACCAGCCGGTGGGCGGGATCGTCGGACTGGAACTCCTCGAGGTGCTCCTCGACCCAATCGGCCGAGACGAGCACGTCCTTAGCGTATTCAGTCATAGTGCATCCATCCTTGATGCCCCACGCGTATAGCCCTGCCACTGCCTGCAGGTTCCGCCCCAAGTCGCCTTTTCCGGCAACTGTTGCCAGTAATCGAAGGCGTAACAATCCGGTCGACCAGCGCTTCGTCCCCCGGTCGGACGTGTGCGGTAGGCTGACAGGTCTCGCGCACAGGAGACGGTGTTTGTTGCCGATATCTCCGAGACGTACTGCGACGGCCGACGTGGAACGCTCAAGAGGTGGGCACCGGTAGCGTGGGTATGAGAATCGTCGGAGCCGACTGGGTCGCTGACCGCCTCGGGGAACTGACGATCGTAGACGTCCGTGACCCCTGGGAGTACGACGGCATCGGCCACCTCCCCGGTGCGGTAAACATCCCGTTCGACCGCTACCGCGGGGAGGAGGGGGAGGCGGGGAAGCTCCCCGGCGCCGCGGCGTTCGCGGCGCTGGCGGGCGAGGCCGGCCTCACGCAGAACAGCGACGTGCTCGCCTACGACGATACCCACGGGGTGTTCGCAGCGCGGTTCCTGGTCACCTGTGAACTGTACGATCACGACCCGGACCGGCTGTACCTGCTGGACGGGGACTACAGCGCCTGGACCCGCGAGCGCGCGACCACGACCGGAACATCGGAGGCGACGCCCGCGGAGTACGAGGCGTCGTTCATCGGGCTGGGGAGGGGCCCACTGGTGGGTCTCGAGGCGGTACGGGCCGCGATGGACGACCCTGGCTCCGTGCTTGTGGACACCCGGGAAGGCTGGGAGTACGAGGAGGGCCACATCCCCGGGGCCGTACGGCTAGACTGGCGGGAGCTGGTTGACGAGGAGAGCCGCGGCGTTCGCCCGGAGCCGGAGTTGCGCGCCCTGCTGGAGGAGCGCGGCGTCACTCCCGACCAGCGGGTGGTGCTGTACTGCAACACCGCCCGGCGCATCAGCCACACGTACGTCGTCTTGCGCCACCTCGGTTACCCGGAGGTGGCGTTCTACGAGGGGTCGCTCACGGAGTGGGAGGAGCGGGGCGGCACCATGGCGTAGTCACTCGGAGAACTCTCGGAGGGGGCGCTGGTAGCTGTTCTTTCCGGATAACATCCCCACCAGTTCGATGATGAGCGCCACTACCAGGGGGCCAGCGATGAAGCCGATGGGGCCGACCGTGAGTACGCCGCCGACAAAGCCGATGAAGTAGAGGCTGGTCGGCAGGTCCGCCGTCCGGGAGGCGAGCCGTGGTCGGATGACTGCGTCGGGAGCAAACCCGACAAACACCGTGCCCAGGACGGCGACCAGCACCGCTCGCTGTGGGTTGCCCAGCGCGAGGTCGAACACCGCGAGCCCGCCGACCAGCACGCTCGGCCCGACGAC
>CAZLOO010000531.1:0-1694 GCA_964561055.1 uncultured Halobacteriales archaeon | reverse complement strand
GATCGTCCCGATCGGTGAGGTGCCGGACGTGAGCCGCCAGACCGCCACCGTCGAGGGCGAGGTCGTCCAGCTGTGGGAGCCGGGCCACCCAGCAATCCAGGACGTCGGGCTGATTGCAGACGGTAGCGGCCAGATCAAGTTCACCACCTGGATGAAGAGCCGGTGTCGGAGCGTCGCTGAGGGCGAGCAGGTGCGGTTCCGGGCCGCGGCCAAGAACTGGTACCAGGGGCGGTGTTCGATTGCGCTGACCGGCGAGAGCCGCGTCGAGTTCCCCGGACGGGAGCCCTGGTGGACCCGGTGACGAGGGGCCGGTTCCATTTTTGTCCACGGCGAGACGGTGTTCCACTGATCGGGTCCGGGCGTCGGGATCGCGGCAATCGCCGGATTAGAATCACTACCCTTCAGCACGGGGCGACGGGCCTCGGCCGGCACCGAAAGCTCCGCGCGCTGGACGCAGCAGTCGACGAGTACCCAACCCTCCGTCGGGACCTACAGCCAATCGCTGACGTACGCGACGTGACCGGAGAGGTCGGGCACCGACCGTTCGATTCGCCGGACCCCACGTCTCACCTCGCCGCCCGTCCGAGTCACGTCCGCGATAATGAGTATCCCCGGATGGTCGTCTGCGGGGGGATCGCTGAAATCGGATTGGTCGGCCGTGAGAAGCACACGACCGTCTCGGGTCGCGTTGGCCAGGACGTCCGGATCAGTCGCACTCACCCCGAGGGTGTCACTGTCGACGACACGAACGATGTCGTGTCCGTCGTCGCGGAGGGCCTGGATCCACTCCGTCTCGATGTTTTCGTCAGCGAGAAGCTCCATCGCAGGTCTTTAATCCGTCTCGTCGGGCACGAGTCGGGTCGCCGCGTGCTCTTCGTACAGCGACTGGTTGCGAGCGTCGATGTCGCGCATCTCCTCGGGGTGGCTGAAGGCGTACGCGAGCGCGGCATGGACTTCAGCGACCGAGATATCGTAGCTCGTGGCGATTGCCTCCGGCGTGTCCTCTCCGTCGACGTAGCGCTGGTACACATGGTACACGCCGATGCGGTGGCCCTCGATCCGGGGATTCCCGCCGAGGACGTCGTCCGTCTTCACGATCGCCGGCATCGTCCCGTCCGAGTTCGATTGTGAGCCAGTTCCAGCCATGATTCGTTGGTATCCTCTGTGCGTTACTACCGCGTCTCGCGTATTAACCACCAGGGTCGACGGAGCGATCCGGAGAGAGGGTCCCATCCGGAATCTCGGGTCGTCGCCGCCGCATCGACCCACGCACAGGTGATGGGAGTCACTGCGTCCCCGCTCCCGGCGGCCGCGGTGGCGGCGCTCTCGGCTCACGGTTTGGGCGGTCTCGCCCATCGGGTTATTGAGCGCCCGCGGGGGGCGCCGGCGCGACTGAGTGCGTCGGCGTGCAACGATGTCGACACGGAGCCAACTCCGGTTCACGAACCCGAACCGGGACGACGCAACCGGTGTCGCACAGTTGTACAAACACGCCGACGGCTACCCCTCCGCCGTCATCCACCTCCTCGTCGAACTCGCGGACCTCCTCAACCAGACCCAGACGCTGCGGGGGCCGACCTACGCGGCGGCGCAGTTCCTCTTCTTGGACACCTGCTCGGTCATGCCGCTGTACCTCCCCGCGGACGACGACCGCTGTGCCCAGTCCCGCGCGATGGACGTAACGACCCCCCGCG
>CAZLOO010000530.1:0-1715 GCA_964561055.1 uncultured Halobacteriales archaeon | reverse complement strand
GCCCGGGTGTTCGTCCTCGAGGCGTCGATGCCGGCGGCGGTGTCCGTGCTGGTGTTGTTGATCGAGGTTGGCGACGGCGCTACCGTCGACGGCGTGGCTGCCGCCGACTACGCCAGCGCTGCCGTGTTCGTGACGACGCTGCTCAGCGTACCCGTGGTGACGCTGCTGCTGGCGGCGCTGGACGCTGGGCTGGTGGTGTGAGATGACGAAGCGCTGAAGCCATCGGCTCCTCTGGACACACAGGATGGCCCGGACCCGCCGGTCGCTGCTCGCCGGGGTTGCCGCCGGTACTGTCGGTGGCGCTGCTGCCGGCTGCCTGGCCAACGATTCGGCCCCGACACCGTTCGACGCGGGGGATGCCGATGCCCGGGTCGGCTTCGCCGGTGACGCGATGCTCGGCCGGAGCGTCGCCGACCACTGGGCCAACAGAGAGCGCGGCGCCGCCCCAGCGGGCGTCTGGGGGGACCTCCGCCCTCGATTGCAGGCGCTGGACGGTCTCGTCCTGAACCTGGAGTGCTGTGTCTCGACCCGCGGGGAGCGTTGGCCGGGGAAGACGTACTACTTCCGGACGCCGCCGTCGTTCGCGCTTCCGGCCCTGCGGGCGGCGAACGTCGCGACGGCCGCGCTCGCGAACAACCACGTGCTTGACTTCGGCCCGGCAGGGCTGGCGGACACCCGCAGTCATCTCTCGAGAGCGGGCATTCCCCACGCCGGCGCTGGACCGACGCTGGACGCCGCGCTCGATCCCGCCGTCAGCGAGGTGGGCGGTCTCACTGTTACGACCGTCTCGCTTACCGACCGGTTCGCCGCCTACGCTGCCACTGCCGACGGTCCTGGGACCGCCTTCGTCGCGCTTGACCCCCGTTCGCCGCCGACCCAGACTGTCGTCCGGGAGGCGCTGGCCCGCGCCAGCGAGCACGACCCGGACCTGCTGGTCGCCTCGCTCCATTGGGGGCCGAACTGGGAGACGAGGCCGGACAGCACCCAGCAGGCGTTCGCTCGCTGGCTGATCGAGCAGGGGGTTGACGTCGTCCACGGCCACAGCGCCCACGTGCTCCAGGGGATCGAGGTCCACGCTGGCCGGCCGATACTCTATGACGCCGGCGACGTCGTCGACGACTACCTGTACAAGGAGGGGTTCCACAACAAGCGCAGCGCCGTGTTCGACCTCGCCGTCCGGGACGGTCGGCTGGACGCGCTCCGTGTCGTCCCCGTCGAAATACGCAACGAAACGGCAACCCTCGCTCGGGGGAAGGCGGCCGCCTGGGTGCGCTCGGCGCTACGCGAGCGCTCCCGGCCATTCGGGACGACCGTCGAGCGCGCCGGGCGCGGGCTCCGGATACCGCTTGATGGCTAGCGGTGGGGCTCGGGAGCGAGTTCCTCGACGGAGCGGTCGGCCAGCCAGTCCACTAACGCGTCCAGGGAGTCACACGTCGCCTCGAACACCTGCCGGCCCTTCTCCGGGTCGGCGCCCGTCGGCCGGCCGGCGACGCCGCTATCGCTGAAGTCGGCCGTGTCGAAGCCGACCGTCGCCCCCTCGACGCTGTGACCCCAGTCATCGCTGGCGCCGGCCTCGGCAGCCTCTAGTTCGTCGGGCCGGACCAGCTCCTCGCGTAGGTGCCACAGCACGCTCGTTTCGATGGCGTCGGCGTGGAGCACACCGGTCTCGAACAGCTCGTCGATCGTCGCCTCGGCGCCGTCCCACCAGTTGTACG
>CAZLOO010000529.1:0-1742 GCA_964561055.1 uncultured Halobacteriales archaeon | reverse complement strand
CCTCGAGACCGCGAGAAAGAATGGTCCACGCCGCGTTCGCGTCCCTGTCCGCCTCAAACCCGCAGGCAGGACAGGAGTGTTCACGGACCCACAACGGCTTCTCCGTCGAAACACCGCAGGACGCGCACTCCTCGGTCGTCCCTCTCGGGGTGACCGCCACGAAGTGCGTTCCTTCGCGCTCGCACTTGTATTCTTAAATAGCCCAACTATTCAGTACGCGGGGTGATACGCCCGGGACCGTTCACTCCGGTAGAGCATAGATGCGACCCAGCGGCGCGCTCCGGGAGCTAGCGGCGTTTCTCGACGACTGCGAGGCAGCGGCCGACGCTAGTGTCGGCGCCGTCCACATGGAGCGCGGTCGCCTGACCGCCGACCTGGAGTTGCGCCTTCCCCATGGAGAGCTGGCCGCGAGGGGCGCCGAGACGGCGGGCGACGGCCTTCGGGTGGAAATGGCGGCGCCTGGCGTCCTCCCGGAGCGCGAGCGGGTGCATGTCGAGGTTCAAGAGCTCTCTGCCGACGCCGACGGCCTGACCGTCTCGCTGGTCGCTTCCCTGCCCGCAGGGGGGGCAGGTGCCGGGAGCGAGGGCAGGGAGGCGAACGAGCACGAACGCGGACGGGACCGCGACCGGCCGCCGTTCGAGGACCCTGAGCTGCTGGCTGCGGTGTACGAGGACTGCGACACGTTCGCGGAGATGGTCGATGCGCTCGGCATGGACGTCACCCCCGAGACGGTACGGCGGTACATGATCGACCACGGCATCCACCAACCAGCGAGTTACGGGGACGACGAGGACGAAGAGAGCGATCGGGTAGTGCTCGCTGACGGCATCGGGCTGCCGGAGGGAGTGACCGTCGACGGGCTAGTCGACGCCGTCGTAGAGGCGAAGACCCCAGGTTGCGTCGGGCGACAGCTCGGTATCGAGCGCGAGACCGCCGTCGAGACCCTTCAGGAACTGGGGCTGCTGGAGCTGGTGGTCGGACGGCTCGCCACGGAGAACGAGCGAGCGGTCGGCCGGAAGGCGGTCCTGGAACGACTCAGGAAGGCCTCGCCGACGTGATCAGTCTCAATCCTCGCGGGAGGCGTTCAGCTTCGCCTGCTCGCGAGCGCTCGGGTTGACCGATTCCTTGAACGGCACCTTCGCGACGGTGGCGAACACCGGTTCGCCAGGCTCTTCGGCGTACTCGTCTGGGAGGTGCACCCTGAACTCCAGGTCCAGCTCCTCGTCGTAGACGGCATCGTTCAGCGGCACGTCCGTCTCTTCCTCCAGCATCTCCGCGGGGACGAACCCCATCCCGATGTTTGTCTCCAGGTCCGGGTTCCACCACGGCGAGGTCATGTAGCCACACTCCTCACCCGTCTCGGGGTCGGAGATCAGCCAGAAGTCCGGCGCGTAGTCCCGGATCGGCTCGCCGGCCATCTTCAGGCCGACCATCTTCAGGTTGAACGGGTACTCGCCGTTCTCGATGAGCTCCTTCTGGCGCTCAAGCTCTTCCTTGCCGATGTAATCGGCCTCCTTGTCGTCGGGGACCTGGTAGCCGAGGTTCACCTGGAACGGGGAGGTCTCGTGGTCGAGGTCCTGGCCCCAAGACATGATGCCGGCGGCGATACGGCGATGATGCCCGGGGGCGATCTGCATCCCCCCGTGGGCTTTCACCTCCTCCAGCACTGGGTCCCACACCCGCTCGGCGTACTTGCTGGCCTCCTTCACGTAGATCTCGAAACCTTTCTCGCCGGAGAAGCC
>CAZLOO010000528.1:0-1744 GCA_964561055.1 uncultured Halobacteriales archaeon | reverse complement strand
TATCGCTCGCGTTCGGCGTACAAGTTGCGACAGCTGGACGACGACGCCGGCCTCATCGACCCTGGGGACAGGGTGTTGGACCTCGGCGCGGCGCCGGGCGGCTGGCTCCAGGTCGCGGCCGAACTCGCCGGCGACGGCGGGACCGTCGTCGGCGTGGATCGCCAGCGCATCGACCCGCTGGAAGGTGTCGAGACAGTGCGCGGGGACATGACCGACGCCGACACCCGCGAGCAGGTGCGGGACGTCATCGGCGAGGCGGACGTCGTGCTGTCGGATATGGCGCCGAACATGTCTGGGGAGTATGAACTCGACCACGCCCGCTCTGTCCACCTCGCCCGAACGGCCTTCGAGACGGCGCTGGAGGTGCTGGCGCCGGGTGGGGACCTGGTGGTGAAGGTGTTCGACGGGCCGGATCTGGCAGACCTCCGCGAGGAGATAGAAGAGGAATTCGGGTACGTCCGCTCCACGCGGCCGGCCGCGACCCGGGATGCCTCCTCGGAGCAGTACCTCATCGCCCGGGGGCGCATCACCGCGCCGGTTCGAGCGGGCGACCGGCTGGAGGTGACAATCGAGGGCACCGGCAGCGAGGGCGACGGCGTCGCCTCCGTCGAAGGGTTCCGACTGTTCGTCCCCGACACCAACGACGGGGAGACCGTCGAGGTGCGGGTAACCGACGTGAAGCCACGCTTCGGCTTCGCCGAGCGGGTCGAGTGAGTCCGGCGCTGGGCTCGGGTTAGCTCCCCCCGACGATCACGTTCTCCCTGCGCACTTCGGCATCGGCCGCGGGAGTGTCGCTCGCCGTGTCGACCTCAATCTCCGCGAGAGCGCAGTTGTCAGGCGAGTACGACAGCAGCGCCGCCGAAAGGTCCTGCCCCCGGACGTGGCCGAGGACCAGCCGCATCGGCCCGCCGTGGGTGACCACTAGCACCGTCTCCTCGCTGCTGCCGTCCCGGCAGATGGCGTCCCAGGCTGCCAGCACCCGCTCGCGGAGCTTCACCAGCGACTCCCCGCTGTCGGGCACCCGGTCGGCCGCCTGTGCGGCCGTCTCGCCGAGGCCGAACTCCGGGAAGCGGTCCTCGACATCGGTGTAGGCGAGTCCCTGATACACGCCGACGTCGCGCTCGCGCCACACTGACTGGAACGCCGGCTCCACCCCGTCGGGAGCGGCGTACTCGGCGGTCGACTCCGTGCGCAGGAGGTCGGAGGCGACCACCCCGTCGACGTCGTACTCCTCGGCGATATGCTCGCCAGCCCGGCGGGCCTGTTCGTGGCCCCGGTCGGTGAGCCCCACGGGCGCCCACCCCTGCATCCGGCCGGCGTGATTCCACTCCGACTCCGCGTGGCGGAGCAAAAGCAGCGTAGTCATATCTCGTTCTCGGACCGGGGCCACCTGAGGCTACCGGCTCGCGTCTGGGTCGAGCGTGCGGACGATTCGGGGCTCGCTGTCGACGGCCACCTCAGTCAGGCTCCCGTTGGAGACCCAATTGTCGAGCGCCCCGCTGAGCGCGTCCTGGCCCCGTACCGCGCCCAGCACGGCGGCGATCGGGCCACCGTGGGTGACCACAAGCACCGTCCCGTCGTCGTTGAGCAGTTCCTCCCACGCGCCCAGCACCCGCTCGCGGACGTCGAGCACGCTCTCGCCGTTCGGGGGCCGGGCGGTGAGCGCGCTCGCGCCGGAGCTCTTCAATGAGTACTCCGGGAAGCCGCCGAACAGCGCCTCCACGGTGAGCCCCTGGAGGTCCCC
>CAZLOO010000527.1:0-1744 GCA_964561055.1 uncultured Halobacteriales archaeon | reverse complement strand
GTTCGGCGACCGCCTCCAGCACGACCTGGTTGCGCTCGACCTCGCGGCCGATGCGGTTGACGTCCTCGGCGGTGGCATCGACGGTCTCTCGGAGCTCGTTGACCTGCTCGCGCAGCTCGTTGAGCCGCCGGTACAGCTTCTCGGCGGTGGTCGCCAGCTTCTGGAGTTTCTGTGTCGCGTCCCCGAGCATACCAATCCTGGATGCCCGGTAACCGTGTGCTTTGCGCTCCGGAGGCGTCTATCAACCGTTAAGACCCGGACGACCGCCCTCCCTGTATGGAGGGAAGACGGCTCGCGCCGCTGACGGGCATCGTCGGGAGCGTGGCGCTGCTGGTGCTGCTGGCGGTACCCTACCTGCTGGTTGTCACCCCCGGCGCGGTCGCGAGCTACTACACGGCGCCGCTCGATCCGCTGTTTGCCGGGCTGTTCGCGCTGGTGGCGGTCATCGTGCTGGCGGCCGGTCGCGAGGAGCGCTCGGACCCCGCCGTCGCCGCCGGCGCGGCCCTCGTGCTCGGGGTGTTCGTCCTCCTCATCATCGGCCTGTGGGTGGCGGGCTCGCCCGCGGACGTCGTTCTCGGCCTTGAGGAGGAGGGCCCGGTACGCCTGCTTCAGTACCATCCGTCCGTGACGCTGGCCGTGGCGCTGTCCCTCCCGGCGAGCGCGGCGTGGTACTCGTGGGCGCTGGGGCTGTTCTGACGGGGCCGGCCTTGCACGGTGCTGTCGGGTCGAGCGGTCCACGTGCTCCCCGGGAGGCTACTCGACGTGAATCGTCCCCACCATGCCGCTGTCCGCGTGCGGGACGCACACATAGGTGTACGTCCCTGGTACCTCGAAGGTGTGGTCGTAGGTCTCGCCCCGCGGGACAAGCGTCACCTCCGGGTCCCGCTCGGGGCCGTAGCTGGCGAACGGCTCGGCGCCGTCGGGCAACATGACCGCCTCGGCGTCGTCGAGACGACAGGAGAGGTTGTGCCCGCCGCTGGCGAACCCCCACCGCACGCTCTCGCCGACCGACACCGTCAGTTCGTCGGGCTCGAAGACGAGGTCGTTGTCCGGGGCCGCGACCACGTCGGCCTCGGGGAACGACGGGTCCTCCAGGGCGCCGGAGACACGACCGGCGAGCCCTGCGGTGACGCCAGCGATGACCGCCCGCCGGCTGAAGCGACGGCTCCCGCGCTCCCGTGTGGCCGGATCACGGGTCGGTTCGAGGGGCTCTATCTACGATGCGACCGTCTCGGTCGGGTCGGCCTGTTCGGTCGATCCGGCCTCCGTCCGGAGCAACATCCCGACGGCAGCCAGCGAGAGTCCGAACGTCCCGTTGCTGACGACCGGTACCCACTCCGGACCACCGATGTCACCGAACAGCAATACTTTCCCGATGATGACGTACAGACCGAACGCCCCCAGCACTAGAAAGCCCCCGACGGCCGGGGAGTAGGCGCGCGACCGGAGGGTGATGGCGCCGAACATCTCAGCAGTGCGAACGGCCGTCGCGGCCGCGACAGCGGCCGTACAGCTCCGTTCGACGCCCACGCGACGCCACCGAAAGGGGTTTATCTGCCAACGGGCTATTACACTGTGGACTCAGCCGGGCAGTTAGGCCCTGCTCCCTTGCCCGCAACACGGTCTTCAGCGGGGGTGAATCCCGGGCGCGTCCGGTCAGACCGGCACGGGCCCCGCGAGCCGACTGAGAAGCCTCGTCCGTCGGGGATGGCGGTCCGCGAACGGGCGCCTGCAGGGGCGCACC
>CAZLOO010000526.1:0-1749 GCA_964561055.1 uncultured Halobacteriales archaeon | reverse complement strand
TGTGCTCGATCAGCGCGCCGAACGGCGCCTCGTCGGCGATGTTGAGCCAGTAGGTATCTAACAGCGGCTCGGCCATCGTCGCGAGCGCGCACACCGACCCCTGGAAGTCGATGTCGCAGGCGTAGCCCGTCAGCGACTCCAGCACGTTCGGCATCGTCGCAACGACGACACCGTCCACGTCGTGAGTCATAGTGTCCCCACTGGCCTCGACGGTCAGCGAGTCCACCGCCCCGTTCACGGTGTCGAGGTCCGTCACCCGCGCGCCGGTGGTAACGTTTCCCCGGCCGACGGCCTCGACCAGCGCGTCCAGAAGCACGGCGAACCCGCCGTCGAAGTAGCCCAGCACCTCCCCACGCAGGAGGTCCCGCTCTCCGCGGAACTTGATGCGCCCGAGCAGCCACGCCGCCGAGACGTCCTCCTTGCGGGAGCCGAACTTCGCATCCAGGAGTGGCTCGAAGAACGTCTCGTACACCGTCTCGGTGGTGTGCTCGATGCAGAACTCCCGAACGGGGACGTCCTCGAACGTTTCCAGGCTGTCGTAGGTATCGAAGGAGGGGATCCCGCCCCGGACGTCGATGTCCAGAGTGAGCATCCCCAGCCGGAACTTGTCGTAGATGCTCCAGTGCGGGAACGCGAGTATCTCCCAGGGCGTGTCCATCGGATGCACCACTCCGTCGATGTAGTAGGCGTTCTCGCCGATGCGCCACTCCACTCGGTCGCCGAGGCCAAGCTCTTCGGCGAGTTCGACGATGGTCTGCTCGTTTTTCGAGAGGTGGTGATAGAACGTCTCGATGCGGTCGCCCGACGTCGGGTAGGTGGCCGCCAACCCCCCGAGGTCGTCGCTGGCCTCGAAGACGTGGACATCGTGGCCGGCAGCCTGGAGGCGGTAGGCGGCTGCGAGGCCGGCGAGGCCGCCGCCGACGACGCCGATCATACCGGAGCGTTCGGAGCCGCGGGCATGTGTCTTCCGTGTCACCGCGCGAGTTCGTAGTACGCCACCGCCAGCACCGCTCGGCCGTCCCGTACCTCGCCCTCCCGAACGGCATCCCGGAACGCCCGGTAGGGGGTGGTGGTCGTCCGGATCGATTCGTTGAAATCGAGGCGTTGATCGCCCCCCTGCTCGCAGCCGTAGGCGACGAAGTGGTGGTGGACGGCGTTGCTGACGCCGTTCAGCGGTTCCACCGTCGTCAGCGGCTCGATCCGCTCTGGCTCGTGGCCGGTCTCTTCGCGCAGCTCCCGGCGGGCCGCGACCACCAACTCCTCCTCGCCGTCGACGGTGCCGGCGGGGATACCGCGGTTCACCCGGCCGACCGCCTGGCGCCACTCCTCGATGAGCACCAGCTCGTCGTCCGGCCCACCGTCACCGCAGAAGGGAAGCACGACCACCGCCGGCGGCTCCGTGACGTAGTCGTACTCCGTCTCCGTACCGTCGGGGAGGCGTACCCGCTCGTTGCGGACGGCGAACCCGGGGCAGTCGTAGGCGACCGACTGCCCGAGGGTGTCCCAGGCGAGGTCGTCCGGCGCGTCCATGGGATAACCTCCTGCGGGCAGCGGATAAGCCCCGCGAAGACGGGATTACACTTGTTCGAGGCGAAAGCCCACGGCTGTAGCCGTGGGATGAAGCCGACACGATGGGAGACAGTCCACCGCCCAATAGCCGGACGGGAGTTGTATGCCAAATCACTAAGTTCGACCCTCCCGTACTGTAGTGTGACGGCGTTCCCCGGTTGTGGCACGGGGTCTTCGACC
>CAZLOO010000525.1:0-1760 GCA_964561055.1 uncultured Halobacteriales archaeon | reverse complement strand
CGTCCGTCGAGCCGTGGAACGGGACGTTGTAGGCGGTCGGCACCTGGTCGGCCGATCCGGAGAGGTCGACGGTGATGTCGCTGCCGTCGACGGTCACCTCCACGTCGATCTTCAGGCGCTGGTCACGGTTGCGGCCGTCATCGTCCATGTAGTCGACGGCATGGTAGGTGCCATCGGGCATCGCCCGGATCTCGTTGCGGAGCAGCGCCTCCGCGTAGTCCATCAGCGCCTCGCCCGCCGTCGTCAGGCGGTCAAGGCCGTACTTCCTGATCAGCGCCTCGTAGCGGCGCCGGCCGACGTGACAGGAGGAGATCTGGGCCTGCAGGTCCCCGACCACCTCGCGAGGCGTGCGGACGTTGTCCTCGATGAGGTCCCACACCGCGTCCATGCGCTCGCCGCCGTCGTACACCTTCGTCGCCCGGAACAGGGTGCCCTCGGCGTACATGTCTTCGAGGTCGATCGCCAGCCCAGGCGTGGCCGAGCCGATGTCCAGGTGGTGGGCGGTGTTAGCTGACCAGGCGACGTGCTCGCCCTCGTGGAATACCGGCACCATCACGCCGATGTCCGGGGAGTGGCTCGCCCCATAGTGCGGGTGGTTGTGAATAAACACGTCCCCCTCCGAGACGGCCTCCTCACGGCTCAGCCCGCGCTCCTCGAAGGTCTCGTACATCCCTTGGAGGTAGCCGACCAGTGAACCGACGTGCATGGGAGTGGAGTCGGACTCGCACAGCTCCCGACAATCGGTCGTGAAGATGCCGGCTCCCATGTCCTCGGATTCCCGGATGATCGAGGAGTACGACGACCGGATCAGCTTGTACGCCATCTCCTGGGCGATGGTGTCCAGCTCCCCTCCGATAACCTGCATCGTCACGGGGTCGATGTCGTAGCGCTCGAACACGTCCTCGGCGCGCGCCTCGGTCTCGGGATCGGTCCCGCTGTCGGTGTCCGTGGGTTCGGAGCTCATCGATGAGTCACCTCCACTGCACCGCCGGCCCGAACCGCGGCGGTCCAATCCGGCGGAACGACGACGGTGCTGTCGAACTCGTCGACGACCGCCGGCCCCGCTATCTCGTGGCCGCGCCGCAGCCGGTCGCGGTCGTAACGGGGAGCCGTCAGCTCACGAGGCGCCGCGGAACTCCCGAACCAGACCGTCGACTCCCCGGTCTTCGCCTCCTCAGGGTCGTCGCCCTCGGCGATCGTCGCGGGATCGTACGCCGCGATCTCGCCGACAGCGGTCACCCGGAGGTTCAGCAGCTCGACGGGATCGGCCTCAAAGTAATGGCCGTACTCCGCCTCGTGGGCGTTCTCGAACCGCTCGCGGTGGCGCTCGCGCCACTCCCCGTCCGTGCCGTCGAAGGGGATGTTCAGCTCGTACCCCTGGCCCTCGTACAGACAGTCCAGCGACCGCTCGAACGACCACAGCTCCTCGTCGATGCCGTCCCGCTCGAGCTGCTCGCGCCCCTCCCGCTCCAGGGCGTCGAACTGCCTGGCGACGGCGGCGGCGTCGGCCTCGCCCAGCGGCTCGCTGAGGGTGCGCTGGTAGTCGTAGCGGACGTCGCCCGTGAGCAGTCCCCGCGCGGAGGCGATTCCGGGCGACGGGGGGACGAGCACCGTTCCCACCTCCAGCTCCCCGGCGATGGCGGCGGCGTGCATTGGGCCGGCGCCGCCGAACGCCACTACCGTGTACTCTCGGGGGTCGTAGCCGCGCTGGACGGTGCTCTCGCGGATGGCGCGGTACATGTTCTTGTTGGCGACCTCCA
>CAZLOO010000524.1:0-1765 GCA_964561055.1 uncultured Halobacteriales archaeon | reverse complement strand
GGCTCGTTTGCCGATATTCAACACACCGTTCTTGTCCGCGTTATCGTCCAACCCACACTCGGAACACTCGAAGCGCCCCTGCGTCTCTCGGACGCCCTCACACGCACAGCGGTTGCACGTCTGCGACGTGTCGTACTCCTCAATCAACTGCACGTCGATACCCGCATCGTGAGCCTTGTCCTCGATGATTTCTTCGAGGCTGTCACGTACCTCGCCCTCAAGCACCGACTTGCGGTATTTCGGACACCAGATGAAGTGGTACTGGAGTTTGTGGACATTGTTACGTTCCCTATCGACCCCACGAGGCATCGCCAGAATATAGAAACGACTCACCCAATGGTGTTACGCAATCATCCAACCATAGCCATCCCACGAGCATGGATAGATTCCTGGTCGTCGGCTTCATCCCCCCCTGAAGAGGTGGGCTTTCGCCTCGCTATCGCTGTAACGACGCTGGGGGCCGGTACCGACGGCTCGGGAGCCGATGTGAACACTCCGTCAGCGGTAATGAACGGCGATACCTTTCGGGCGCTGTGGCGCGGGTTAATAGCCGGCTATTCGAGCAATCTGCAGGCCGATATGGCGCTATGCTGTCTGCTGGCGTTCTGGACCGCCAGCACATGGACCGACTCTTTCGGGAATCAAGCGCTCGGCGCGGTCTTCCACTATCCCGTTGGATTGAGTATCTCGTAGCCACCCGCTACAAAAAACAACACGACACACAGACCAACTACCACGTCCGGAAAGAGCAATCGTGTCGTCATCGCGAGGCCCTTCGCCACTCCTGCGCCCGCCACAACCACTGGAACGGTTATAGCAAGTGTCACCGGCAGTGGCAGCTCTAATTCGGTGCGCAGTGCTCCGATGACGAACAGCGTGAGCCCTCCCATGATGACTAGTATTGCCTCCGTCGGGAGTACCTGGATTAGCATCCGATCACCTCCGATGCTCCGCCGGGCCGGTCCGCCGACCTCGCCGGCTCGCTGTGGAGTGTTCAGACATGGGTCTCACGCGATGTTTCGTGAGGTGTCGACCCCCAGCTGTTGGCCGAGATCGAGCTTGATGATCTCGTCGACTGGATCCTTCCCGCGGAACTTCGACACCAGCAGGTGATTCTCCACGCTTGATTCGTCGACGACGGTATCCAACTCCAGCACGACGTCTGCAACGGTAAGCGTCACTTCTCGCTGGGGTGGGCTGTCGCCGTGCGTAGTGGTATGCACGAGCGCGACGCTGCCTGAGTCGTACAGGTACTCTTTCAATGCATTCAGTAGCCTAACGTACCGACGTTCGCGGTCGACCGTCTCCAGTGGATTCAGCGTGTCGATGAGTACATTTCGCGACTCGTCGATGTCCTCGAGAACGGTATGGGTGTTTCGGACGGGACGGTCAGTGCCGACGTGCTCAATACGAACGTCCGCCATCAGGACGCCCTCGAGTTCCCGGCGGATGACCTTCTCCGAGCGGTAGGTTGAGACGTACAGCCACTTTCCCTCACCCATCAGCTCGTAGAACAGTGGATTGCATTGGCAGGCCGGTGACGAAACCAGAGCCGTTACTGTTCCGACTGGCAATCCTCCACCCAATTCACGGTCCAGGTACATGTTACCCGTCGAGACGTGTTCCATTTGCATCCCCCTTACCAGTCATACTCTCGAACGACCACTTATCATTTCTGGCAGATTATACGTTTACATCCTTGACAGCCTAATATGAATCCCACATCATTCCGAATTAACGTCCCCGAGAGGGGAAAGGGTACTAA
>CAZLOO010000523.1:0-1771 GCA_964561055.1 uncultured Halobacteriales archaeon | reverse complement strand
GAGTGGCCGAACGGTTCGACCGCCGCGAGCAGGAGCGGGCCTGGGTCGCCGTCGCACTCAGCGCGGTTGTGACTCTCGCGGTTGCGTCGCTGACGTTTACCCGGCAGGTGTACGACCGGTTCATCTGGCACTACTTCTGGGGGCCGGTGGTCGCGGACGCCAATAACGCCCGGTGCGCGGTCAAAGCCGGCGGAGGAACGGAGCTGCTCGGCAGCGCCTCCGCTTGCAGCGCGGCCGAGGCCTCTGGCGCCATCGTCGCGGAGCCGGGGTACACGTTCGTCTCCGAGGTGGGGTACGCGGTGACGCTCGTGTTCATGCTCGTCGGGGTCCTCTTTCTGCTCCGGCGGCTGAGGGTTGGCCGGGACCGGTCACTGTTTTTCGCGCTGGTGCCGTTCATGTTCTTCGGCGGCGCCCTCCGAGTTGTTGAGGACGCCAACGACGCCGCGTTCGCTGCGGTCGGCTCGCTGCCGGTACCGTACCCGTTCAACACGCTGATTATCAGCCCGCTGATCTACTTCACGGTGTTCGCGCTGGCGCTGGCAGCGCTGGTGCTCTCGGTGGCGCTGGAGCGCCGCGGTCACGTCGAGGGGTACGAGCGTCCGCTGGTCGCCGCCGGGGTCGCCGTGTTGGCGGTGACGCTGGCGTACTTGTTCGGGCTGAGCCTCACGACCGACTACGTCTCGCTGTACCCCCAGATACTGGTGGTGGTACTGGCGCTGGCCGCGGCGATAGCGTGGGGCGTGTACGCCGGGTTGGACCGGTACGCCTCCGAGGCACTCGCGGGAGTTCAGAGCATGGGGCTGGTGGTGTTGTTCGCCCACACGGTCGACGGGGTGGCAAACGTCGTCGCATCGGACTGGGCGGTCGAACTCGGCTTACCGGGATACTACAGCGCCAAACACCCCCTCAACCGGCTCATCGTCGGCTTTGCCGAGACGGTGCTGCCGGAGTCGGCGCTGGCGGCGGTCGGGGACTCCTGGCCGTTCCTGCTGGTGAAGATCATCGCCCCTGTCGTCGTACTATACCTGTTCGACGAGAAGGTGTTCGAGGAGAATCCCCGCTACGCGGTGCTGTTGCTGATAGCCATCGTCGCCGTGGGACTTGGCCCCGGGACCCGTGACATGCTGCGGGCAACGTTCGGCATTTAGCCCGTCAGCCGGTCGAGCTCCTCGAGGTACGCCTCCCTGGGCACCTGGTAGAGTTCCCGGTAGTCGAACTCCCCGGCGGCGAACGCCGCCGCGAGGTCAAGAGCGTCGGCGAGGGCAGCCTCCCGGTTGTCGCAGGCAGGGAGTTCGTGGCTCACGTCCGGCTCCAAGTAGATGGTGACGAACCACTCCTCCGGCCGGGCCCGTTCCGGGCCGGGGCGGCGGGCGCGCTGGCCGCGGGTGACGTAGACAGTCGGCAGACAGGGCGCGGGGTAGCCGGCGCCGTCGAACACGTCCGGCCGGTAGGCAAGGATTAGCCGATCCTCAGCCTCCGACCACACGCGCCAGCCGTCCGGGAGTTCCATACGCCCGCTTAGCCGGGCAGGAACCATGAGCCGTTCGGGGTCTGGCCTGGCGTACATAAAGATCGCCACGATAGTCGGCTGAGCTGCTTCTACACCTGGTTTCGGCCGGTAGAGCCTCGCACGCGGGCGGGCGAGCGGGAAGACTTATGTGTGACAGGTCGTAACACAACGTACGGTTCCGGTCGTCGTATCCGCCTATCGTCCCCCTCCGAACTCCCCCGGCCCCCACCGGGCCGTGGCGGCTCGGGGTCCGGTGGGACA
>CAZLOO010000522.1:0-1772 GCA_964561055.1 uncultured Halobacteriales archaeon | reverse complement strand
CGTCGTAGAAGGAAACCACTGCCGGGTGGAACATGGCCAGCGCCTTGGGTGACGCGTTGCCGTGGAGTTTGCACACTCGACACTGGAACCGCGCCCACGCGGGGAACTTCGTCCCACAGGCTCCACAGGTACCCGTCGAGTCGTGGTCCGGACAGCAGTCGAGCCAGCCCTCGACCCGCCCCGAGCAGGCCGGACAGAGCCCCTCGAACAGGCTCCGAACCCGCCGGAGTGCCGCGGCCCGCGAGGCGGCGCGGATCTCCGCGGCAGTTCGGCCGTCCAGCCCTGCCGGGTCGAACCTGACCGCGCTCAGAAAACCGTCCGTGTCGGACGAGGCGGGTCCCACCCCATCACACGCCGTGCAGGCGTGGATGACAACCCCTTCCCGGTAGGCCACGGTAGTCGGTGCATCACAGAACGGACACGACTGGTCGATCTCCGTCCGTTCGAGCGATGCGTCTTGGACGCCCGCACCGGCGATGACCGCCCGGACAAGCGCCAGCCCCGGTTCCCGGAGTTCGTACCCTTCCCGCTCGGCGCGTTGCCGGACGAACTGCCCTTCTAACTTCTCAAGATGATAGGTCAGGTTCCCCGGATCATCTGTTTCGACGCGGTTCAGAATCCGCGAGAAAGGAACGGCGTTTTGATCGGCGTGCGGGTCGTATGCCTCCCACAACGCCAGCAAGACCGCCAGCCGCGTCTCGTTTGCCAGGAGCCCGAACGCCTCGGTCGCGTGCGGCCCGGCGGCCCCGGCGGCCGCCTCCAGCGGCGACCCGACTTCGCCCGGATGAGCCATAGCGAACTACCCCGTAGTCACGTCGGCAGACCCTGACGTTAGTACTCCGGCGGAGACTCCCTCCGGGAGCATCCGCCAGATAGAAAGGTGGATCACGGCCTGTGCACTGCTGATGAGGAACGCTCCGGTGGCGGTGGCTGCGCCGGTCACTCCCCCGATCGCCATCACGGCAAACACGAGTGACGGCACAACCAGAAGAAGGCCGACCAATCGCGGGTGGACGCCGGCTCGGAGACTGGTGACGCCGAACGAGAGGTAGCCGAGACCCATCCCGACGGCGACCATTCCCATCGCAACCGGGAACCAGGCCGCCGAACCTCCAGCACCGATGCCGACAAGTTCGCCGATGTTCGACACCGCGATCACGGAGAACCCGACCGCACCGAGGGTAACGAACAGCGCAGCGACTCGGGCCAGCCTCGGACACCTGTCGGAGAGCGTCGGATACAGCCCGAGCAGGCCGAGGAACCCGAAGACGAACCCGGTCGGGGCGACGATATTTTCGACCATCACGTAGGCCGTATCTGTGAACGCGGCGAGTCCGTTGAGCGTCGCATACACGGTCAACAACCCTCCTGCGGCGAGGAACGCAGTCGGACTCCATCGTTCGAGTGTCGTCCAGTGCGACGTGTTAACTCGCCTCATGGTTTAGAGAGATGGCGCATAAATATAATTCCCGGGGCACGGCCGTGATTCCCCCGCACGGTATACCGGCTCTGTATGCACAAGCCCGTCTCCGAGAAAGTGCTACTCGACGCGAATGGTTCCTACCATGCCAGCGTCGGCGTGCGGGATACAGACGTAGGTGTACCGTCCTGCTACCTCGAAGGTGTGTTCGTAGGTCTCGCCTCGTGAGACGAGTGTCACCGTCGGATCCTGTTCGGGGCCGTAACTGCCGAACGGCTCAGCATCTTCGGGCAACATCACACCATCGTTGTCTTCTGGCCGACCGGAGACGTTGTGGCCCGCCTCGGCGAAC
>CAZLOO010000521.1:0-1786 GCA_964561055.1 uncultured Halobacteriales archaeon | reverse complement strand
CGACGGGCAACAGCCCGAACCCCTCGACGCGGTCGGCGTCGCCGGTCCCCTCGACCGAGGCGTTCTTTATCGCCTCGCCAAGCATTTGATAGCCGCCACATATCCCCACAACAGGACCATCGAACCCCGCCAGCGCCTCGCCGAACCCTGCTTCCCGGAGCGCGAGCAGGTCGTCCACAGTGTTTTTTGTCCCCGGGATGACGACTGCGTCGGCCCCATCGAGCCCCGCACTTGGCGGGAGATACGCTACCCGAACGCCGGGTTCGCGAGCCAGCGGGGCGAAGTCGGTGAAGTTCGAGATGTGTCCCAGCCGCGGGACCGCCACCGTCACCGCGGGTGAATGGCCGTCCTGGCCGACGACCCCCCGCTCGCCTCTCGCGGGAAGGGCGAGGCTGTCCTCCTCGGGGAGGCCGGGGTCCTCGTAGGGGAGCACGCCGAGCACGGGAACGCCGGTGCGCCTGGAGAGCTCCTCGATGCCGGGCGCCAGAATGCTTCGGTCACCCCGGAACTTCGTTATCGCCGTCCCGGCGACCAGCTGGCGAACGTCATCGGGCATCAGTTCGAGGGTGACGTAGAGGCTGGCGAACACGCCGCCGCGCTCAATGTCCCCAAGTAGGAGCACTGTCGCGTCGGCGAACCGGGCGGTCTCCAGATTCGCCAGGTCGCGGTCCCGGAGATTTATTTCCGCGATGGAGCCGGCGCCCTCGGCAACGACCACGTCGTGCTTGCTCGCCAGGCGGTCGTGGGCCGCCCGTGCCGCTTCGCGGGCGCGCTCCCAGTGACGGTCGTAGTAGCTGCCGGCCTCGTAGTGACCGACTGCGCGCCCCTCGAGGATGAGCTGGCTCTCGCCATCGCCGCTCGGCTTCAGCAGCACGGGGTTCATGTCCGTCGTCGGCGCCACCCGAGCGGCTCGGGCTTGTGCGTACTGGGAGACGCCGATTTCCCCCCAGCCCCCCTTCCGGGTTGGCACTGCCTGGGCGTTGTTGCTCATGTTCTGGGCCTTGAACGGGACGGCGTCCACCCCTCGGTCGGCCAGCAGCCGGCAGAGCCCGGCGACGACCGTACTCTTGCCGGCGTGGCTGGCCGTCCCCGCCACCAGCAGCGTCCGAGCGCCCATATTTGGGCCCGTAGCCGCCTGGACATGAAGCTTGCTTGTGATGACTACGCACAGGGTGGGAACCGTCGGAACATAAGTAGGGTCCGGGCGACCCACGTGACATGACACGCACCGTGCTCGTCACGGGGTCGTCCTCCGGCATCGGGCGGGCTACCGCCCGCGCATTCCTGGAGGAGGGCTGGACCGTCTACGCCACCGCCCGGGACACAGAGGACATCGCCGACCTCGCGGAGGAGGGATGTGAGACCGCCGAACTGGACGTCACCGACCGCGAGCAAGTAGAGACGGTCGTCGATCGCATCGAGAGCGAGGAGGGTGCGGTAGACTGTCTGGTCAACAACGCCGGCTTCGGCCAGCACGGCCCAGTCGAGGACATCCCCACGCGGCTCGTCGAGCGCCAGTTCGACGTGAACGTGTACGGCCCCCACCGGCTGACGCTGGCGGTACTCCCGGGAATGCGCGAGCAGGGTAACGGTACCATCGTCAACGTCTCAAGCGCCGCCGGCCGGGTGTCTGCGCCGGGTGTTGGCGTGTACGCCGGCTCGAAATTCGCATTGGAGGCAATGAGCGACGCGCTCCGGAATGAAGTCGACGCGCTCGGAATCGATGTCGTACTCGTCGAACCCGGCCCGGTCGCCACCAGGTTCGAGGACCGCGCGACCAGCGAAA
>CAZLOO010000520.1:0-1786 GCA_964561055.1 uncultured Halobacteriales archaeon | reverse complement strand
GGCTCACCGGCGACGGCACCGGCCAGGTGGTCGACGTCTCGCTGTACGAGTCGCTATTCCGGATGTTCCCCGGGGACGTAGAAAAATACGACCGCCTGGGGCTGCTGTCCGAGCGCCGGGGGAACCACCATACGAACGCCTCCCCGCGGAACGTGTACGAGACGACCGACGGACACGTGGCGTTGTCCGCCTCGGCGGACGCCATCTTCGAGAACGTTGCCCGCGCCGTCGGCCATCCGGAGCTACTGGAGGACGAGCGGTTCGCGACCAACGCCGCCCGGGTGGACAATGCGGACGCGCTCGACGACTACCTCGCTCCGTGGTTCGCCGAGCGCTCCACCGAAGAGGCAGTCCAGCGGATGACCGAGGCCGACGCGGTCGTCGCGCCAATCTACGACATGAGCGACATCTTCGAGGACGAACAGTACGATGCCCGCGACGACATCGTCACTGTCGAGGACGACCAGCTCGGGAATGTGAAGACCCCAGCAGCGCTCCCGAAGCTGTCGCGCACCCCCGGCGAGGTTGACCATCTTGGACCCCAACACGGCGAGCATACCGAGGCCGTGTTTCTAAAGGAGCTGGGCCTCGACGCCGAGCGTTTCGACTGGCTCCGCGAGGAGGGAGTCATATGAGGCTCTGTGACGTCACTCTCCGAGAGAGGGGTGATATCGAGGCCGCCGTCGCGGCCGGCCGGGCACTGGACGCGCTTGGGACACCCCTCCTCGGGACGAGCGCCGACGACGCCGACCTGACGCGTCGGTTGTCGGGGGCGGTCGATGCGGATGTCGTCGCGGCTACCGGCCCGGACGGCGTCGGGCGGGCGGTCGGGACCGGCGCGAGCGTGGTCGAGGTGCGGATACCAGTCTCAGACGGCCGGCTGGCCGCAGCCGACACCACCCGTGAGACGGCGTTCGATCGGGCGCGGGCGGGCGTCAACGAAATCCAGGACAGCGGCGTGTTGGCACATCTGCGGCTCGTGGACGCCTTCCGAACGGACGCGGCGGAGCTGGCCCCGGCGTTCGAGCGGTTCGACACCCCGGTGGTGCTCGCAGACTCCTCGGGCGCGCGGACACCCTCCTACGTGGCGGGCTACCTGCGGACGCTTGCGGAGCTGGCGGTCGACCTGGAGCGCGTCGGCGTGGCGTTCCGGGACGACCTCGGTGTGGCGACCGCGAACGCGCTCGTCGGTGCCAGCATGGGTGTCGATCGCGTGGATGTCTCCGTCGCGGGACTGGTTGGGCGAGCCGGCACGGCAGCGCTGGAGGAGGTGGTTGTCGCCGCCCGCACGGAGGACCACGCTGTCGGCCTGGATACCGACACCCTGATACCGGCCAGCAGAGAGGCGCTGACGGCACTGGGCGAGGACATCGAGGATCACAAGCCTGTCCTCGGAGAGGGCGCACACACTTACGAGACCGAGGCCGGTGCGATGCTGTCGGATCCCAACCCGTTCGAGCCGTACGACCCTGAAACGTACGGCGCCAGCCGACGGCTGCTGTTCGGCAAGCGAACCGGCGAGGCGGGAGCACGGGCGCTACTGGAGGCGGCCGGCCGCGAGCCGAGCGAAGCGCTGATCGGGACACTCCTGACGCGGCTGACGTCGGAGGGGCCGGTTGGCCGCGAGCGGGCGGTCGAACTGGCTGGCGAGGTAAAGGACTGACTGCGGTACTCGGCGCCGCTGGGCGGCGTGCCGTCTCGTCGCCGGATACTGGACAGTACTGTTCAGCTCACGGACGATCGAGTCGGGGGCTCTATTCTTCAGTCTTCGGCCGGGCTGGCCCCC
>CAZLOO010000519.1:0-1788 GCA_964561055.1 uncultured Halobacteriales archaeon | reverse complement strand
CCGGACCCGAAGTACTCCTTCCGGTTCCAGAACTCCGACCTAATGGAGGCAGTCGTGATGGCCCGAGAGGCGGTCAACCGCATCGGCGCGGACAACATCGATACCGTCGCCGGCGTCAATCCCGGCTACTCCTTTGGCGAGGACTCACAGCGGGTATTCAAGCTCGCTCTTGAGGGGCTTATCGGCGACTTCGAGGTCGTCTACGAAGGATTCCCGGACTTGGGCACCAGCGATATGTCCACCCATATCACCGAGGTCAACAGCGCCGCACCGGACGTGATGTTCTCCAGTCTGTGGGGCGGTGACGCCGTCACCTTCCTTGACCAGGGGGCCGCGAGCAACCTGTTCGATAACACTCAGATCGTCTCGACGGTGATGTACAGCGCTGCCGACGACCTCTCACGGGAGACCACCGAGGCCGCCGAGGTTATCGCCGGCGCTCGGACATACTACTGGGACGAGCCCCAGCACGAGTTCTGGCAGCCCGGCAAGGAGCTGTTCGACGCTGCCCGCCAGCAGGAGAACATCGGCGTCCCCAACCCCCACTACATGGCGGGATACGGCTGCATCACCGCCTGGGCGACCGCCGTCGAGAAGGCCATCGATGTGCTGGGCGGCTATCCCAGCCAGGAGCAGATCGCAGAGGCGCTGGAGGGTCACGGCTTCTTCACCCCCGCGGGCTACCACGTGATGGGTGCCAAGTCCGAGGGCGGCGCCACGAACGTCCAGGGCGAGGGCGCGCCCGGCCACTCCGGGCGCTCGACGGCGTACGCAGGCGAGATGGTGTGGAACGAGGAGTACTCCGCGGCGGCACTGGAGGACATCAACTCCTATCCGCCGGTTGAGACCTCCCCGCCCCCGGGCCAGACCGGCACGGAGTGGCTCGAGAGCTGGCAGAACTGAGTCCGGACGAGGGGACACACCGGACATCATGACTCTGGAAACGACGCTCCCGCTTCTGGCCATCCAGCTTGGGGGGCCCGAGATATGGGTGACGCGGACGCTGAACGGGCTCCAGGCGGGGTTCATTCTCTTCTTGATAGCCTCCGGGCTGACGATCGTACTCGGCATCCTTGACGTACTCAACCTCGCCCACGGAGAGCTGTACGCCATCGGCGCGTACGTCGCGTTCACCGTGTTCGGTGCCCTGCTGGGCTTTTTCGCCCCCTCGTCGGGGGACCCCGTGACGACACTGCTCCTGTTTATTGTCGTCGCGCTGGGCGCGGCCGCCGTCGCTGCTGCGGTGCTGGTGCCGGTGGGAGCGCTGCTGGAGGCGGTGTTTCTCCGGCGCATCTACGACCGCGACGAGGTGTACCAGCTGGTGCTCACCTTCGGGCTGTTGTTGATACTCAATGATATCATCAAGGCCATCTGGGGTCCAGCACCGGTTCGGGTCGCCGGAATCTACTCCGGCATCAACGCCATCCCGGTCGCAGACCTCGTCGGGCTGAACTACCCTACGTTCAACATCGTCGCCATCCTCGTCGGCACGGTCGTCGCCGTGGGGCTGTTCTACTTCTTTAACCGCACGAAGACCGGCCGCATCATCCGAGCGACCGCCATCGACCGCGAGATGGCCACCGCTATCGGGGTGGACACGAAGCGAGTGTTCACGCTGGTGTTCGCGCTGGGGGCGTTCTTCGCCGGCTTCGCCGGCGCAATGGTGTTGCCAAGGACCTCCGCGAGCCTGGAGATGGGCGTCGAGCCGCTGGTGCTGTCGTTCGTCGTCATCGTCATCGGCGGGCTGGGCAGCCTCCGGGGCGCCGTCGTCGGCGCGCTGCTCGTGGG
>CAZLOO010000518.1:0-1807 GCA_964561055.1 uncultured Halobacteriales archaeon | reverse complement strand
CCGACGACGGCAACCACTACAAGGTGTACGACTGCAACTTCGACAGCACGGTGATTCGGCTGTCGGACAACGAGTACGACGTGCGTATCTACCGATCCGAGAACCTCCCAGACCGGTTTTCGCAGCTGTGGGATGACCTCGGGCAGGGTTCGGGGGAGTGACGGATGGCTGAGCTGGTGACCGTCGCCCTAATGGGGATGCGGCTGGTCGTGTTCGGGCTCGCGCTGGGGTTGACGCTGATCAGCTTCCAGGCGTACTCGAAACAGCGCACGGAGCAGCTCCAGTACGCGTTCATTGGCTTCGCCTTCATTAGCATGGGGGTAGCGCTCACCAGCCTCGGCACCCAGATCGACGAGTTCGTCCAGCTGTTCGGCATCGTGGAGACGATACCGTTTATCGTCGGGTTCAGCATGCTGTACCTCTCGCTGTACCGCTGACCACTCAGCCCCCGTCCTCGCGGGCCGTGACTGCGATACCCGTTAGCACCGCCGTCCCGCCGAGAACCGTCGCCACGCCGGGCACCTCGGCCAGCAACAGCAGCGCCAGCAGGCTGCTCCCGACCGGCTCTCCGAGCAGTGAGACGCTGACGACGCTGGAGCGGAGGTACCCTAGCGCCCAATTCAACACCGTGTGGCCGAACACGCCGGGACCGACGGCCATCCCTAGGAAGAGCAGCCACTCTCGGGGCGGGTAACTGAGCGGATAGCCCGCGGCCAGCACCGCGACCAGCAGCGCCGCCGCACAGACGATGTAAACGACCGTGACGTAGGGCAGCAGCGCCACCCGCTGGCGGAGCGACCGTCCGGCAAGCACGTACATCGCGGCCGTAGCGGCACCAACCACGGCCAGCGCGTTGCCGGCAATCGGCCGCGGGCCGGCGACGGCCGCGCCCGCCAGCAGTTCCCCGCCGAACATCGTCACCATCCCAATCCCCGCCAGCACGATGCCGGCGACGGCCTGCCGGCCGAGCCGCTCATCAAGCAGGAGCCCACCGGCGACGGCGACAAACACCGCCTGCGACTGAACGAGGGTGGTGCTGGCCGCGACTGAGGTCCAGCGGATGCTCTGAAACCAGGTGCCGAAATGGACCGCCAGCGCGACGCCCGCCAGCACCGCGCCAACGAGGTCCCGTCGGCTCACCCGCCCGAAGGCCTCGGGGTGGCGCCGGACCGCTAGCGGCCCCAGCAGGGCGACCGTTAACAGCACGCGGTAGAACGCAGCCACGAGGCTGGGGGCGGCCGACCAGCGGACGAGGATGGCGCTGGTGCTGACGGCAGCGATAGCCACCCCCAGCGCGGCCGTCGGAGACACCGCTGACCCGTTCCCCTCGCTCGTCGTCATCCGTCTGGTGGGTGTGGTGGTCGCCGGTTAGCCGTTGCGGGAGCGAAGGGGGCTAATAGCCGCGGTGCCACTATTCTATTATGAGTCAGGCCCTACTTATCGTCGCCCACGGGTCGCATCTGAACCCGGACTCGAGCACTCCGACGTACAACCACGCCGACACGATTCGCGAGTCGGGCGCGTTCGACGAAGTGCGCGAGGCGTTCTGGAAGGAGGAGCCGTCCTTCCGGGAGGCGCTGCGCACCGTTGAGAGCGATGAAGTGTTCGTCGTGCCGTTGTTCATCTCGGAGGGGTACTTCACCGAGCAGGTTATTCCCCGGGAACTCCGTCTTGAGGGGTGGGACCCGGCGCTGTGGGACTCGGACGGCACCGAGGCCAGCAGCACCACCCTCGCTGCCGGCGACGTGGAGCAGGCCGTCCCCTACTGCGGAACGGTAGGTCCACACGACGAGATGAGCGACGTACT
>CAZLOO010000517.1:0-1815 GCA_964561055.1 uncultured Halobacteriales archaeon | reverse complement strand
TGTATGCCGGCAAGGTAATGGAACGGGGCGGCGTCTACGACATGTTCGAGAACCCTGGACATCCCTATACACGGGCGCTGCTGGCGTGTCTCCCCGGCGAGGGCGATGCCGAAACCATCGGCGGGGAGCTTCCCAGCCCACTGGACCCGCCGGAGGGCTGCCGGTTCGCCGCGCGGTGTCCGTACGCCGTGGAGGATTGCCGCACCGCCGACCAGCCGGAGCTGGTCCCGGTCGACGGGGATGCCGACCACACTGCGAGTTGTATTTTCCACCAGCCCGGCTACGACCGCTCACATATCGACCGGGAGGTCGACTGGGAGAGCGGACCCGGGACGGCTGCGGCCGACGGCGGCCTCCGGGGTGATGGGGCGTGAGCGAGGAGCAGTCCGTCGGGACGGCCCGGTCGGCTCGGGCGGAGGGTGAGCCCCTGCTCGACGTGCGCGGCCTCGAGAAGCACTACCCGATCACTGAGGGTGTTCTGAAGAAGCAGGTCGGCAAAGTGCGCGCCGTCGATGGGGTGTCGTTCTCTATCGACCGCGGGGAGACGCTCGGCCTGGTCGGGGAGTCCGGCTGTGGAAAGTCCACCGCCGCGGAGAACATCCTCCGGCTGGAGGACCCCACCGGGGGGCAGGTGTTCTTCAATGGGAAGGACATCACCAGCATCGAGGGCCGGGAACTGAAGCAGTTCCGCCGGCGCGCCCAGATCGTGTTCCAAGACCCAACCTCCAGCTTCGACCCCCGGATGAGCGTCGGGGAATCGATCACGGAGCCGCTGCTCATCCACGGGATGGGTGACCGAGAGCGCCGCCGCCGCATCGGGCAGAATTTGCTGGAGCGTGTGGGACTGTCGGCGGACGACTACGGCCGTTACCCCCACGAGTTCTCCGGCGGACAGAAACAGCGTATCGGGATCGCCCGGTCGCTGGTGCTCAATCCAGAGTTCATCGTCGCCGACGAACCGGTGAGCGCGCTGGACGTCTCCATCAAGACGGCCATTCTCAACCTGATCGACGATATCCAGCAGGAGTTCGACCTGTCGATACTCCTGATCAGCCACGATATGGGCGTCGTCCGGCAGGTGTGTGATCGGGTGGCGGTGATGTACCTGGGGAAGATCGTCGAGATTGGTCCGACTGAGCAGCTGTTCAGCAATCCCCAACATCCCTACACGCAGGCGCTAATCTCCTCGATACCGCGGCCGGACCCGACCCTGCGCGGCAAGAGTGTTCGACTATCCGGAACCGTTCCCAGCCCGTCGAATCCGCCGTCAGGCTGTCGGTTCCACACGCGCTGTCCGCAGGTGATACAACCGGAGGATTACGAGTTCGAGCAGAGCGAGTGGCGCAGCGTGATGGACGTGCGCCACCGTCTTCAAAACGGGGAACTGGACTTGGAGGCGATCCGTGAACTGCAAGTCACCGCCGACGATGGCGACCCCTCCGACGAAGCAGTGAAAGGCGGTATTCGCGAGGAGTTCGACCTCCCGGGGACGCTGTCCAGTCCGCCGGCCGAGGCAGTGCTTGAGGAGGCGCTCGACCGCGTTGTCGTCGAGGAGTTCGAGGACGCAGCGGCGCTGCTGGCCGAGGAATTCGAGACCGTCTGCGAGCGCGAGGAGCCGCCGTTGGACGCTACCGAGGCCGGCCAACTAGCGGCCTGTCACCTCCACGACGACGCCGTTGCTCCTACGCTGGACGGGATGGACGAGTAGGCTAGGTCCGGCCCGAACGCGGTGTGGTTTTGTGTCTCCCCGCCGTACCGGAGTGTATGGAGTGGAAACCCGACTGGGGGTTGCGCGGTCGGATGGTGCTGACCGTG
>CAZLOO010000516.1:0-1817 GCA_964561055.1 uncultured Halobacteriales archaeon | reverse complement strand
TCGGCCGACCAGGTGCCGACCGCCTACAACGTCCCGTTCCACGGCTCGACGGACGTCTGTGTGTACTTCACGGTGCGGTCGCTGCTGATGGACACCTACACCCGCGATGAGTACCTCCCCCAGAACTCCGGCACGTTCGAGCCGGTCCACGTGAAGGCCCGGGAGGGCTGTATCTTCAACCCGACCCCCCCGACGGCGGCGTTCGCCCGTATCAATCAGGTGGACAAAATGTCCGACCTGCTGATAAAATCCGTCGCCGAGGCCGTCCCGGAGAAGGTATGTGCCGGCACCTGCGGGCAGGTGTACTTCGTCAGCTACGGTGGCACCGACGAGGACGGCGATTACTGGGTGTACTTAGAGGTGAACGAGGGCTCCTACGGCGGCCGCCCGAACGCTGACGGGCTGGACGCCGTGGACGCGCTGGTCCACAACACTAAGAATCGCCCGGTCGAGGACATTGAGCTGTCCCACCCGATGCGGGTCGAGCGCTACCACCTCCGGGAGGACGGCCACGGTGCCGGCGAGCACCGCGGCGGCCACGGCATCGTCCGGGAGTCCACCTTCCTTACCGACGCCGTAATGACGATGGAGGGGGACGGCAATACCTACCGCCCACACGGGCTGTTCGGCGGCGGGGAGGGGACCCACGGCGACCTGAAGCACATCACCGCCGACGGGGAGGTGCTGGACCTCTACTCCAAGGAATCGGGGTACAAGTTCGGCGCCGGCGACAGCGTGCTCGTCAAGACCGCCTCGGGCGGCGGCTACGGCGACCCCCATGACCGGCCCGCCGAGCGGGTGTACGAGGACTACCTGGACGGGCTGATCGACGCCGAAACCGCCCGCGAGGCCTACGGGGTAGCCATCGTCGATGGAGAACTGGACGAGGCCGAGACCGCTCGCCTACGCGGGGAGCGCGAGTAGCTGACCGCGCGGCCGCGCGGCTGATCGGCCAACCGACGGCGAAAAACCGGGGATCGCGGTGTGGGGTCGTTGCCTCAGCCGCGGAACTCGTCGACGACCGTGTTCATCTCTTTGAACTCCACGTCCGGTTTGGTGGTGATGTGCTGGATGAACTCCTCCAGCCGGGAGATGCGGTGGGCCTGGCCGATCACCTGCGGATGCATCGTGAGGATAAACACCCCGTCGTCCATGTTGTCGTACATCCAGTCGAACTGATCATACCAGCGCTGGAAAATAGTGTCCTCAGGGGTGTACCCCATCCGGTGAGGTCGTGACCAGGTGAAGGTGAGCGGCGGCCAGTCGTCGCGCTGCCAGGACACCGGCAGTTCGACGATATCGGTCGGCTCCCCGCGCTCGTACGGGCCGTCTTCCGGCGCTGACCAGCCGGAGTAGACGTAGTGGGGCCGGAAATCAGAGGCCATCTTCGATGAGTCCCACTCGATGCCGACCTCGTCGAGGATGTCCAGCGTGTTCGCCGAGAAGTCCCACGCCGGCGACCGGTAGCCGTTGGGTTTGCGACCGGTGAGGTCGACGATGGACTCGATAGCCCGCTCGACGTCGGCCTTCTCGTCCTCTTTCGTCTCGAAGGTCGCCGGGCCGGTGTGGCTCCAGCCGTGGTGCTGGATGTCGTAGCCGCGGTCCCACACCTCGCCACAGATCTCCTCGAAGGAGTCGATCGTGTGGCCTGGGACGAACCACGTCGCCGGGATGTCGTACTTGTCGTGCAGGTCCAGCAGGCGCGGCGCGGCCACCTCCGCGCCGAACACGCCCCGCGAGTGTCGGGTGGGCATGTCCCAGGAGTCGTAGGACCACAGCCACGTCGACACCGCGTCGAAGTCGTACGAGAGACAGAC
>CAZLOO010000515.1:0-1831 GCA_964561055.1 uncultured Halobacteriales archaeon | reverse complement strand
GAGGACGTCGAGCGGCTCCGGGACCTGGCAGACAACGACCTCCGGTGGGACCGCATCGAGTCGGTCGAGACCGTCGATCCGGACTACGACTGGGTGTACGACCTGGAGGTCGCCGGCACGCACACCTACCTCTCGAACGGGATCGTCTCGCACAACTCCGTCCTGTTACAGTACGTCCGCAACCTCGCCCCGCGGGCGGTGTACACCTCCGGCAAGGGGAGTTCGGCAGCCGGGCTCTGTGTCACCGGCGACACGATGGTCCACGCCGGCGAGGGGTTCGTTCCCATCCGGGAGCTCGCGACTGAGCACCACCCCGAGCCGGTATCCGAGGAGACCGCGGCCGAGGCGAGCGAAGAAGTGTACACCTTCGATCCGGAGAACGGCGGGATCGAGCGAACCGAGAGCTCACATGTCTGGCGGATGCCCGAGAAGGAGTGCCGGGAGATCGAGACCGCCCACGGCAAGCGCCTGGAGGCGTCGACGGACACGCCGCTGCTGGTCTGTGGCGAGGCCGGCCTCGAGTGGCGACCCATCTCCGAGGTCGAGCCCGGCGACCACGTCGCGGTCCCGAAGTACGGCGAGATCGAACGGTCGTCGCCGCCGGTTCGAGAGTTCCTGGAGTTCACCGAGGAGAAGCTGAAGCCGACCGAGGAATCCGTCGAGCGCATCCGAGAGGGGCTCTGTGAGGAGTTCGGCACACTCCGGGACGCGGCCGCCGCGCTGGAGTTGCCCGAGGACTTCGTGTACGACTCGCTGCCGAACCGCCACCTCCCGCTTGAGCGGCTGGAACGGCTGCTGGACGCCATCGGCGGCGATCTCGAGGATATCGATATCGAGCGAGCGATGCTCCGACACGGCGATGGCGTGTCGATTCCGGACCGCTTCGATGAGCAGCTGATGTACCTCGTCGGACTCGTCTTCGGCGACGGCGACGTGATGGTGTCGCGACGGGGCGGGAACCGCGGCCACGTCCGTATCTCCAACGCTGACGAGACGCTGCTTCGCCGGGCCGCGGACGTCATCAAGCGGACGTTCGACAAGTCCGTCGACATCGAGTATCAGGACGATCGGGTCCCCTGTATCCGGCTGCATAGCGCGACGGTCGCGCGGCTGTTCAGCAACCTCGGGGTGGAGTCGCCCAAAGAGGAGATCGCGCTCGATCACCGGCTGACGACCGCCGAGCACGCCGACGCCTTCCTGCGGGGGCTGTTCGACGCCGACGGGAGCGTCTCCGCCCGGGAGAGCGGCGGCTCGAGCGTCCAGTTCTCGACGACCTGCGAGGAACTCGCCCGACAGGTGCAACTGATGCTGGAGTCGTACGGGATCCGCGCTCGCCGCCGCGAGCGAGACCGCCGTGGAACGTACGAACTCGAGAGCGGTCACGAGATCGAGTCGACGTCCGTACAGACCCACCTCAGCATCTACGGGGCCGACGTCGACAGGTTCGCCGCGGAAATCGGCTTCAAGTCCGAGGAGAAGGCGGCCGCTCTGGCTGAGATCGTCGGCACCGAGCGTCGTGGCGAACGCCTGCCGGTCGGGGACGCGCTGCTCCGGACGGACGGGGAAGGCGGCACCTACTACAACAACGTCGCGAGGGGACACGACTCCAGCCGTGCACGGGCTCGGGAGCTAGTGGCCGACCGTGACCTGGGTGGCGTCGGTGCTACCATCGCGGAGGTGGCCGACGCCGACCTCCGCTGGGACGAGGTCGTCGGCGCGGCCGACACCGGCCGGAAGGAGCTGTTCGACCTGACCGTTCCCGGTACCCAGAACTTCCTCGGGAACGGCGTCGTGACCCACAATACCGCAGCGGCGGTTCGCGACGACTTCG
>CAZLOO010000514.1:0-1840 GCA_964561055.1 uncultured Halobacteriales archaeon | reverse complement strand
CGTACTTCGCTATCTCCGACTCGAAGTCGGGCCGCCCGCTGTCGGCGGGCTCGCTGTCCGCCTCCTCGAACTCGTGGAAGTACTCGTCCAGCGCCCGGTTGAACGTCTCGAACCGGTCGGAGTCCTGGCCCTCCAGCTCCAGCAACGGTAGCGGCGTCACGTCGACCGGCACCCGGCGTTCCTCCTCGCCGTCGCCCTCGCGGTCGTAGTACACCCGCGCGTCGAAGTCACCCTCCGCGAGCGCGGTCCGGAGCTCCTCGATGACGCGGAACAGCGGCCGGTACTGCTGTTCGCCGGCATCGCTGATGTCCATGTTGTACGGCACCTCCGCCCGCGAGCAGAGCTCCTCGGCCCACGAGCCGCCGAAGTTCAGCCGGGTCGCCAGCGTCCGCACGAGGTCGGCGTCGGAGTCGTCCATCCGGGCCGCGAACGCCTCGTACGCCATCCCCCCGAGCGGGTCGAACCGCGCCTCGGGGTACTCGTAGGCCGAGCCGGGCGCGACCGTGCGGGACTTCAGGCGCACCGTCTCCAGGCAGGCCAGCACCTCGCGGTCGCTGTTGAGCACCGCGACGTTGCCGTCGCCGAACAGCTCCGCGACGACCAGCGTGTCCCCGTCCGGCCGCTCGAAGTGGAACGTGAGCACCCGGTCGAAGCCGTGCTGTTCGACGCCGGCGAAGTCCGCCCCCGAGATGCGGTTGCGAAGCTGCATCGCGAAGTTCGGCGGCCGTCCCGGAGCGTCCGGCACCCGGTCGGGATCGGCGACGTGGGCGCGTTTCACGTCGCCCACCTCCGCCAGCAACTCGACCCGCCCACGGTCGAAATCCCGCATCCGCAACCGCAGCAGGTCGCCGTCGTACAGGTAGGCCTTGTCGACTTTCGCCCCCTTGTAGGCCCGTAGCTCGGCGGCGACCGCCCGCAGGTCGACGCTGGTCAGCTCCCGCTTTCGCTCCATACCGTCTGGTCGCGCCGGACCCGAAAAGGCGTGTCGTTCGGTCGAGACCGGGAGAAAACACTTTCCGACGCGTGCGGGACTGGCCAGCATGAACCGGACCGCTATCGTCGTGGTCGCCGTCGCGGTCGCGATGCTAGCGGGCGCGTTTCTCGCGCCACCGCTCCCCGACGCCTACGAACTGACCATCGATTCGGACAGCTACTCCAGCCTCACCGAGGCCGAGACGCCGGTGCCGTACTCCGACCTCACCGCCCGGGAGCAGCGAGCGTTCCGGGCAGCGCTGTCCGGCGACGGCCGGTCGGTGCTGTACGCGGATGAGGACCCACCACACTTCCACGGCGGCGAATCGGCAGCCTCGACGCTCACCGTGGTGCGCTACCAGGGTGAGGAGTATCCAGTGTGGACCCAGGGGCCGGGGTTGCCGTTAGACCACGTCGCCGTCACCACGGGGCTCGAGATCGGCGGCCTCCTGGCAGCCCTGTCCGGAGTGACGGCGCTCCTCTCAGGCCACGAGAGCCGCCGGCTGCGCCTGGTCGCGACGGCCGGCGGGCTCGCAGCCGTGGCCTATCTCGGGAGCCTGTTCCTGCCGAGGTTCGTGCCCTGGCTGGCGGTGGTCCTCCTGTCACTCCTGACCGCGCTGCTGGTCGCCATGGACCTCTCCGGTCGGTACTGGCCGCGGGGTGCAGCCACCGGAGACGCGGGGTAGCTCACACCGCCTCGGCCAGTTCCCGGAGCCGTTCGTGGCCCGCTTCGAGGTGGGGCTTCCCGTGGGCCATCAGCGCCATGTCGAAGCCATCCGTGCGCTCGGCCAGCGATCGGACGCTCTCTGCGAGCTGTCGCATATCGTAGGAATCGGCCCAGAACGGCGTCGTCAGGCCGTCTTCCCCG
>CAZLOO010000513.1:0-1846 GCA_964561055.1 uncultured Halobacteriales archaeon | reverse complement strand
CCCGGTCGCACTCGTCCTCGAACGTATCGTGAGTGTCCCTAGGCCGTTGCGGGTGTGGGCAGTCGTACTGATGGCGAACGTCGTCGGGGCAGCTGCTGGCGTGTTCTTGCTGGCCATCTCAAGCGTAATGGCCCCGGATGTCGTTGCTGCTGCCACGGAATTCGGAACGAAAGGCATCGAGACCGGGATCGTCGACCTGTTCATTAAGACATTGTTCGCCGGCTGGCTTGTCGCAGGCATCGTATGGGTACTCCACGCCATCCAAGACGGAACTACCTGATTTCTCATGGTGTATCTCGTATTTTTCACTATCCCGGCCGCAGGACTGCACCACGTCGTCGTCCCCATCGCCGACGTACTCTACTTAGTGTTCAGGGGTGACGTGGGGATCATCACCCCAACCGTCGAATTCGTTCTACCGGTGCTACTCGGCAACACGGTCGGCGGGGTTATTCTCGTCGCGGTCGTCAACTACGGCCAGACGAGTGACCGTACCACCGGCAAAGCGGAGGAACGTCCAAAGCTACCGATACGAGCGTGGCTCTTCGGCCATCCCTCTCAACCGGAGCGGACTCCAGCCTCCTCATCCGGGGGTGAGGTACCGGCAGGTCCCGACGAGCGACTCGCTGCTCTGCATACACACCTCGAGGCGACTGGAGAACTTCCCGTTGGGCGGACCGCCGACCGCTGGATCGGTGAGGCTACGACCATTTCCGCCGGCCTCATTGATGCTGACACACCGGACGATGTGCGTCGTGAGCGGGTTGGTCGGGTCCGTGAGCTGCTTGAGAAAGTGGAGACAACCGAACACCCTGGGGCGGACGAACACGTCGAGGAGGCGAAGCGGCTCGCTAATGAGATACTCGATTGATCCGTAAAAATATCCGATCCGATAGCTATGCCGCAAGCGGTGTCGCGCCCGTTAGAGGACGAACGTAATGACTGCAAGGATGACGAAGATTATGACTAGCCACTTTGCAATGTCCATACTAAGCCCGGCCACGCCGCTTGCACCGAGCACGCCAGCGAGGACTGCCAGCACGAGGAAGGCGATCGCGAGGCCGATGAGATCGCCCCCAAACTGGAGCTGGAGTGACACGACGTTTCCAAGTACAGTTTCCATTAGTACCATACTCACTGTCGAGGCCCCGGGCGGGTAGTTATACGCCAGATATTTCAAATTTTAATAAAAATCGTTATTGTATCATTACGATGAGAAAACCCGGGGACGTCCGGGGAGGAGCGTTCGGTTGTACCGACTGGCTGATACTATAATAGAAGCATACGGCCAGACGACTACCCGCCACAGGCGTCGTTCTCGACTCCCGCCGGAGACCCCGTGTGTTCTCCTGTGAACCGGTAAATTGAAACACATCTCCCCATCTGTGTCTTACTACACCGGTGTTCGCGTATGTCCAGGTCGCTGTGGCACTCGTCGGAACTGCTGTCGTCGGAGTGGCGGCACATGAACTCTCCCACGCAGCAGCGCTCCGGGTGGCTGGGATCTCCTGCACAGTAGAGGTATTGCCGGCTCGTCACGACGATAGCCCGTTTTCCACGGGAATCTGGGGGCCTTTGGCACGGGTGAGACCGACACAGACAGCCGATGACATCACCCCTCAGCATCTTCGGATCGCTGCACTCATGCCGTTCTGCTTGATACTTCCGCTCCTTTTGATCTTCGTCGGTGTTCTCCCTGATCCGTTCGCGTCCGGGGCGCTGAGCCCGAAGCTGGCGCTTATCGTCTGGCTCGGCTGTTCGCTCCCGAGCCCCGAGGACTTCTCAGTCGTGTGGTATCCAGAACGGGCGATCGCGCTTGCGGGTGACGCGTAGCGGGCCGACCCGA
>CAZLOO010000512.1:0-1870 GCA_964561055.1 uncultured Halobacteriales archaeon | reverse complement strand
CACCGGGTGGGAGGCCCGCGCCTTTAGACGCGGGAGGATGTCACCTCCCCTCTTATCGGGTAGTCGCCAAGACGTATATGCTCCGAAACTGTAGCAAACACGTGGACCAAATTAACGTTGCTGACGTAGCCGATCAGTTGGCTGAGGACGGAAAGATGGAAGCCGAACTGATGCGTGAGGTGTCGTTCAGTCTCCAGGTGATGCGGTTTGAACCAGGTGACGGAGATCCGATGCACGCTCACGCTGAGGAGGAAATTTACGTCATTAATACGGGCGAAGCGACGCTCGTAACCGAGGACGAGTCGATCGAGGTTGCATCGGGTGACGTTGTCCATCTCGGGTCCGGGACAGATCATCAGTTTACCGATTTCAACGACGAGTTCGTCGTCACGGTGATGTACGCACCCGCTGAGGGCTCTCAGGCGGTATAAGAATCGACCATACTCAACAGTAGGAGAGGTCCTGACTCTGTCTCTGCCTACCTCTTCCGCCTTGAGCCGTGCCTGACGGCCAGCCCGACTCATCTGACGGATTACATCAGGCTGCTGATTACACCCTCTGTATTCAGCACCGTATTTGTATCACACGTTGCGGGTTTCAACAGAGTCGCCGACCCCGAACACGCAACGGGAGCGCACTCACGGGCCGGACGCCACACTGATGCCCCGCCGACTCCAATATCATCTATGTCGGAATCGACGCTCGAGCAACTCGAAGAGACCCTGCCAGCGCCGCCCGGGGCGTGGGAGCGACACGACGGTGGCGGCGCCGTTCAGTACCGACTCCCCGGCGAGGACGGCGTCTGCGCGACCGCCAAAGTGACCGCCCGGCCGGATCGGCTGGGCGAGGCAGCCGTCCGGGTCGACCGGATGGCCGACTGTCGGAGCGCGGGGACCACGCGACACGCCGAGCTCGCTGGAGCCGTCGATGCCGTCGCCGAGGAGCTGGCCGCGGTGCTGACCGCTGTCGGCGAGCCGTAACCGGACGGTACTATTCTGTCTCGTTCCGTCCCGTCGACGGCTGCACAGAACCACCGGGGGCCAGCGTCGGGACGGCCGGCGTCACTGGTTACGTTCTGCCGGCTTGAGGACATCTCGAGACAGTCAGTCTCGGATCACCCGACGACGGTATGCTCCGGCCCGACTAGACAGGGACTGTGCGTCCTGGCCGCTGGAGCATACTGGGCCGCGTTCACCTCGTCCGTGAGGTAGCGCTGGCCGCGTCCAATCGCGACGACGGGTCCACCGCAACCCCGAGCGGTCGGGAGCGGTCCTGCCAACAGGTATCTGGCGCTCCTGCCCGTTCGACGGACCGAATGCACAAAGCGGGCCACTACGGGGCGGTGCTGCTGGTGTACGCGCCGTTCGGCGCGGTCCTGCTTGCGGCCGGTGCCGACCGGGTGGCCCTGACCGCCGGCGTCGTCGCGGTCGCTGGGGCGATGCTGCCGGACTACGATCTCCGAGTCCCGGGCCTCAGCCACCGCGGCATCACCCACACGGTCTGGTTCGCGGGGCTCGTGACCATCGTCGCCGGAGCATTGGGCGCGCTGATCGCCGGCGCAGCGATCGGCGTCGGGGCGGCGCTGGGCGGCGCCGTCGCGGTGGGATCGCACGTCGCGGCCGACGCCCTCACTCCCGCCGGCGTCGAGCCGTTCGCGCCCCTCGACACCACCCATTACACGGTCGTGGCGGTGCGGGCCGCGAACCCCCTCGCGAACTACACGCTGTTCGGCCTCGGCGTCGCGGCGGCCGTAATCTGTCTCTCGGTCGGGAGCACGCTGGCCGGGTGAGGCCGCCGGCGGCGTTTAAGTACTTCTCGCGAGAAAGTTGTAATATAGAAGGAATCCGCGAGCGGCTGCGCTGTTGATTTG
>CAZLOO010000511.1:0-1877 GCA_964561055.1 uncultured Halobacteriales archaeon | reverse complement strand
CGGCGGTCACCGCCCAGAACACCACGAGCGTGGAGTCCACCCACGTCCTCCCCACGGGGGAGATCGAGGCGCAACTGGACGCCGTGCTGGCGGACTTCGAGGTCGGCGCAGTGAAAACCGGGATGCTCGCGACCGCTGATGTCATCAACCTCGTGACCGGACGGGCGCCCGAACTGGAGCCGCTGGTGGTAGATCCCGTGATGGTTGCCGCCAGCGGCGACCGCCTGCTGGCTTCCGATGCTGAGGACGCCTACGAGGCGCTCGTCGCCGAGGCGACGCTGGTCACCCCTAACGCCGACGAGGCAGCCGTGCTCACGGGCGTAGAGCCGACCGACGAGGCCGGCGCCCGTGAGGCCGGCGAAGCGCTCGTGGGGATGGGGGCCGACGCCGCGCTCGTGAAGGGCGGCCATCTCGACACCGGCGGCGAGGTGGTGGACACCCTTGTCACCCCCGATGGCGTCGAACGGTTCAGCCACCCTCGCGTGGACACGGACGCCACCCACGGGTCGGGCTGTATGCTCGCCTCGGCAATCGCAGCCGAGATTGCTCTGGGTTCCGACCGCCGGACGGCGGTCGCGGAGGCGACGAACCTGTTGGAACGGGCGGTGCGCTACCACCACGCTGTCGGCGAGCGGGGGGCGGTCAACCACCTCGCGAGAACCCGCGAGCGCGCCGAGCGCGATCCCACCGCGCAGGCGGTTGCGGGCGTCGTTGCCGCACTCGTGCGGGAGAACGCCACCGCGCTGGTGCCGGAGGTGGGGACGAACGTCGCCGGCGCCACCCCCTTTGCCGAGGCGACCGACGAGGTGGCGGCCGTCGAGGGGCGCATCACCCGCACCCCTGACGGGGTCCGGCCGAACCGCGGGGTGCGGTTCGGCGCCTCCAGCCACGTCGCCCGGTTCTTGCTGGCGGTCCGCGAGCACGACCCCGCGGTGCGGTTCTGCCTGAACGCTCGCTTCGACGATGAGGTGGAGAACGCGATGGATCGGCTCGACTGGACTGTTGCGGAGTTCGACCGCAGCGCCGAACCGGACCCCGGGAGCGGTGGGACGATGGGCTGGGGTGCCGCGCAGGCTCTGGAGTCCGTCGACGGGACCCCCGAGGCTGTCGTCGACCGCGGTGCCGTCGGGAAGGAGCCGATGGCGCGGCTGCTGGCGGCGGACTCCGACGGCCTCCGGGAGGGGGCGCTGGGACTGGCGGACACGCTCAGAGAGTAGGGCGAGCGGTCGCTCTCAGCTACCACCAGAGTCCCGACTAGTTCCGCCCCGGACCCGGAGCGTTTTACACCCCCCCGCGACAGGTGCTCGCATGACCGCGGACGGCATCGTCGGAGAGTACCGCGCGCTCAAGCGTGGGAGCGACGCGGACCTCCTGGCGATGCAGATGGGCGACTTCTACGAATTCTTCGGCAAGGACGCAGAGACGGTCGGGCGGGAACTGGAGCTGAAGGTGAGCCAGCGCTCCGCCGGCGGCGAGCAGTACTCGATGGCCGGAGTACCCGTCGACGACCTGGCGCCATACGTGTCGGCGCTGGTCGAGCGGGGCTATCGGGTGGCGGTGGCCGACCAGCACGAAGAGAGCGGCGACATCCGCCGCGAGGTGAGCCGGGTCGTCACCCCGGGCACCCACCTCGGAGAGGACGGCGACACGCAGTATCTTGCGGCCGTCGTTGAGCAGGGAGAGTACGGCCTGGCGTTCGTTGATATCACCACCGGGCGGTTCAGGGTGACCGCCGTCGAGGACAGCGCGAGCGCGCTGGCGGAGCTGTACCGCGTCGCACCAGCCGAGATCCTCCCGGGCCCGGAGGTACGGAGCGACGATACCTTCCTCGAACGGCTCCGCGAGCGCACCGACGCCACCCTCACGCTGCACGCCAC
>CAZLOO010000510.1:0-1877 GCA_964561055.1 uncultured Halobacteriales archaeon | reverse complement strand
TCGCCGCTGATGCCGCTCAGGTAGACCACCCTGTCGACGCCGGCCGCCGACGCCAGCTCACGGAATCGGCGGGCGTAGATCCGATCCAACTCCGCGAAATTCTCGGCCGTCAACGAGTGGATCAGATAGAAGGCCACATTAACCCCTTCACAGAGCCCCTCCAGCGATGCCGGATCGCCGAGGTCGCCCTCGAATATTTCGACGTTCTCCGGGAAGCTCGACTGACTCGCGCTCCGGGAGAAAGCGACGACTTCATAACCGGCCGAGTGCAGCGACTCGATAAGCCGGCCGCCGACGAACCCGGTCGCTCCAACGACGAGAACACGCATTTATGTGTCTACGGGCCGCCCCGGCAAGGGTGTTCGGTTGGCGTACTGGAGTGGGAGGATCGCGCCGGGGCGTGTCCACGCGGACCGCAACGGAAGCGACGGCGAGCACCCTCGGCTGACGGCCTGTGGCTTGCGGTGCTGCTGACGGTGCGACTCACGCTGTTTTTTTGCCTTGCCGGGGCATACAGAGACGCCTGGTTCACCGGACTCTCGTATATTCGTTACCGACCCCATCTCCGAAAAGGAGGGTATCCGCCTTGCGAGTCTATGAACTGTCATTGCCCCCGAACAGCGCCGCGTGTACGAGCGCGATACCCGAGAGCCGCCGATTTAGGGCCTGAAGTCCATGCTGCACCGCTATCACGATTAGCCAAGGCGGTCACGGATAGCCCGAGACGCCAGGCGACACCGTCCTCAAGTGCCCCCGGTGCGGAGCGATGTGCCGTCGATTTCCCCGGATACTCTTGTTGTTCGCACATACCCCTCCGCAAGCCGGTCCGAAGGGAGGCAGGTCCCCATCTCTGTATGATCTGACCGTCGACGGCCGGGTGTCGCTGGCCAAATCCAGGGGGTTTTGACTGGTCGGCTAGTAGGTGTGTTAATGAACCGTATCTTTCGGTGTGAGACGATTACGGTCGTCTGCGGCGGGTTGTCAGCCGAGCGGGGCAACCATGTCCGGTGAGGCCGCTAGCGCTGTCGACCGCTTCTACCGCTCGGGCCTTGCTCTATCGCTGTACTTCAGGCGGCTGTTGACCCCGCCACTCCCGGGTGACGGGTTGCTGTTGGTCGGCTTCCTCGAAGGCGTGCTCGGCTGGGGGCTGTCCTGGCTGTTTAGCCAGAACCCCAGCCTGGCTCCGTTCGGGCTGGTCCCGTCAATCGTCTTCACGTGGGTCCTCCTGACCGCCGGGATCATCTTCGTCGGCGTGGTCTACACCGCACCGACCGTCCGGCGCAACCGGGTCTGGCTGGTGTGGGGCGGGCTCAACGTGGCCGCGACCGCGGTCAACGTCGTCGCTATCGCCGGAGCGGTCCCGTCGAACCTTTTTGCGTACGCGTACTGGCACCCGTGGCTGGCGGTGATGGGAATCGGCTACCTCGTGACGGGACTGTACAACTGGAAGAGCCCACAGATCCGCCGGCAGGAGCGACTCGTCTACGCCGCCACCGGGCTGGTGACACTTGGAGTGCTAGCCGCGAGCCTGGGCGCGCTGGCGGGGGTCGTGACTACCAACATCTTCGTGCTCGGCGGGGTGTTGCAACTCGTCCCGATCGGCAACGACGTGGTCGCTGACGCAGTGCTCACCGCCCGCCAACAGTAGTACTCCTGGGTCTGACATTCTCCCACGGCTACAGCCGTGGGGTCCCCCACTGGGGGGTGAACCCACGGACACGGAGAGGTTCGCAGGTTTGTCGTCACGCTGGAGGATGACCTGCGTTTCGGGCTGTGCCAGTCCAGCCCCCGCCTCGGACAGCGGTTTCGAGAACTTGCCCACGGCTCGTTTGCCGATATTCAACACACCGTTCTTGTCCGCGTTATCGTCCAACCCA
>CAZLOO010000509.1:0-1879 GCA_964561055.1 uncultured Halobacteriales archaeon | reverse complement strand
CTAACAGTACGTCTCGTCACATCAACAACTGAGAGGGCCTCGTCTACGGTGACGGCAAGTGACTCGTTATCAACCGAATATGAGATGCGAACCCTCAGCGGATCAGTGGAGAGGACCGACTCCTCGGCGTCGAAGACCGCGAAACTATACCCTTCCGAAGACGTCGGATCGATATCGTGCTCGATCATGAATCCCATCACCGCAGCGTGTTTTCCGAGGTACATCGCCACAGGAGCCCCGAAATCGAAGAGACAGTTCGTGCAGCTCGCGGAGAACTGCACGGCGAAGCGTAGGTCACACTGCGCGCATCGCTCGTCGGCGACAGTATGATCCTCGCAAACCTGTGGTGAGAACGCAATCCGGGCAGAACATCGTGGACAGATGCCCCTGGCCAGGGCATACGCTTGGGTGGCCGTCCAGTGTTCAGCTGCCTCCATTACTTCGAGGGCCGTTCGGTCCTGAATACCCGCTGGCGGGAGCAACAGGTGGCCGAGCGTTCCGTGTTCGTCGAATCTATCCTTTTCCGGATCTTTGTACCCACCCGACCCGATTCCGGGACACTCGGGGCAATGGAACTCGACGCGCTCTTGCTGGTATGCGACCTGTATCTCGGTCGAACAGAAAGGACACGAGTCATCGATCGTGGTCGGGTACACTACTGGATCTTCCGTTATCGCCCCCGAAAGGACAGATTCGACGACCCGCTCACCTGCCTTCCAAAGGTCGTATCCCTCGTCGGTCTTGCTGACGAAGTGGCCGACGAGTTGTTCGAGGTGGTAATCGAAGTTCGACGAATCGTCGTACTCGACGCGATCGAATATCTCCGAAAACGCCAGTGGTTCATCCGCTGCTCCGAGTGTTCGCAAAATCTGGAGGCGGGTTTCGTTTCCAAGTGCGGCGAACGCCTCGTCGGGCGACAGCGTCGTGGATTCTTCCGGATTGACATCAGCTGACATACAGAATCTGCTGTCGGTATCGGTCTTAACGGTTATCCACCCAATCTGTCGGCGTACCGCCGGTAGAGTGGACGGTCAGAGCAGTTACCGTAATATATTACCGATGAATGTTATTGTTCTCCTCCCGCATTGTATCACTGTATCCCATGTCACTCATTAGCACACAACGATGGGAATCGATCGAACAACGGCGGTCAACGCTCTTTCTCGTCGCCGGGATCTTGTTTGGCATCAACGTCGCTATCGTGGTGACCGTTATTACGACGGGCGTAGAACAGATGACCTTGTTGTTGGGTGAAACGTTCAATGCCGCTGCGTGGGCCGTCGCACTCGTTGGCTTGCTCGGATTGTACCCTGGAATGGCCGACCGAAGTAACCGGCTGGCTCGCGCCGGGGCCGTCTTCGCCGCGATCGGCATAGTCGTGTTCGCCGTACTATCCGTGCTGTCGCTCGTGTTCTATCTGGAGCTCGTTGAGGGAGGCATTGAAAACCTTGTCCCGCTCATCCTTCCGGGAGTGATTATCGGAGGCGTGCTGTCGTTTCTCGTGTTCGGTGTCATCAGCCTCAGAACCGATATCTACCCACGTAGCATCGGAATCCTGCTCCTGCTCCCGCCGCTTATCGTGATCGCGAACATCATCATTGGAGCCGCCGGAGTCGAATCCTCGTATTCCCTCCTCGGGATCGTGAGCGGGCTGCTCTTGGTGGTGCTAGCCATTGGATTCCGTCTCCGGTCATCTTCTGGAAGCACTGACCGCGGTGAGGTCACCCCAGGAAGAGCCGCGGAATAACTGTCCCCGGTAATTCAGCTTTATACGTTGAAGCGGTAGCGTAAGTTGTGCTGCATATGCGCCCTGTATTCAGCACCGCCGAATCAATATATACGAATCCCGTCAGGAACTCTGTGCTGAATACAGAGGGTG
>CAZLOO010000508.1:0-1883 GCA_964561055.1 uncultured Halobacteriales archaeon | reverse complement strand
CTCACGACCGGGACCTGGCGGCCACGGAGGCCGCCGTGCGCGAGGAGCTGCTGGATCTTGCGGGGTACGCCGAGGGGATACAGGCGTTTGAGACGCGCTTCCAGACCCGGGGGGCCCTGGAGCATCACGGTCTGCTACCGAGCGAAAGCGATTAGTCAGAGCCTCTCGTCGTCGGGCGCGTGATAGAACGTGACATGGGTGTCCGAGAGGCACCTGTAGCCAGCGTCGTCTGGCACGACCGACCGACAGGGTGGCGGCCGTGAGCGACCCGCCCACAGGTGCCGAGGCTGTCGCAGCCACGCTCGCGGAGCTGACCGACCGGGTGTACGGGCTGTGTGGCGGTCACATCCAACCGGTGTGGGACGCGCTCGTGGACACGCCCGCCGAGATAGTTGACACCCGCGATGAGCGGGCAGCGGTCCACGCGGCTCACGCCGACGCCTCCGTGCGCGACGACCTCGGCGTGGCGATGGTGACCGCCGGTCCGGGCGTGACCAATTCTCTTACCGGTGTCGCCAATGCCTACACCACGGGCGTCCCGCTGCTGGTGGTGGGGGGGAAGCCGCCGACGCCACAGCACGACCGAGGGGCGCTCCAGCAGCTCGACCAGCGTGAGATGGTCGAGCCGGCCACCGCCGTCGCGAAGACCGTCCAAGACTCCGAACGGCTCCGCGAGTACCTGGTCGAGGCGGCCGCCGAGGCCCGTGAGCAGGGGGCCCCCGCGTACGTCGAGTTCCCGACGGACGTGCTCCGGCCGGCGGTCGAACAGCGCCCGCCCCGCGAGCACCCCGACCTGGGACCGGTCCAGCCCGCCCCGGAGGCGATAGCCGACGCCGCCGACGCCCTGGCGACCGCCGACCGGCCGCTGGTGGTGACCGGCCGGGGAGTGCGCTCGCCGGCGGCCGCGACGGCGCTCGTGGAGTTCGTCGAGAGCGCGGACCTACCGGCACTCACTACCGCCGGGAGCAAGGGCGCCTTCGGCCCGGACCACTCACACGAGGTGCCCGGCGCCCGCGGGCGGGCGATGGTCGAGGCGGACGCCCTGCTGGTGGTCGGCAAGCGGCTTGATTTCACGTTGGCGTACGGCAGCGAGACGGTGTTCGAGGACACCGCCATCGTCCAGGTCGACCGCGATCCCCGGGCGCTGTACACCAACCGGACGCCGGACGTTGCGGTGCGGGGCTCTACCGAGCGGGCGCTGCCGGCGCTGGGCGACAGCACGGAGGCGCCGCTGGCGGACCCGGAGTGGCTGGCCGCCCTGCAAGAGGCGCATAACGAGCGAGCCGCGGGGCTCGCCGAGCGGAAGACCACCGATGAGGACCCCATCCACCCCTACCGGGCGTGTGGCGCCATCGAAGCCGCGACTGATCGGCCCATCGTCGTGTGTGACGGCGGCGATTCGCTGTCGTTCGGCCGGGTGGCGCTGGATTCCCACGACGCCAGAGGCTACCTGGACCCGGGACCGCTAGGCTGTCTCGGGGTCGGTATCCCGTTCGCGGTGGGCGCGGCGAAGGCACGCCCGGAGCGGGAGGTCGTCTGCTTCACTGGGGACGGCTCGGCGGGGTTCAACGTGATGGAGCTTGAGACGGCCGTCCGCGAGGGGGTGGACGCGACGTTCGTCGTCGCGAACAACGCCGCCTGGAACATCGAGCGCTATGACCAGCTTGAGCGGTTCGGCCGCGAGGCCGGCAGCACGCTGACCGACGTCCGGTTCGACCTGCTGGCGGAGTCGCTGGGCGCCTTCGGCCGTCGCGTGGAGCGCGTCGCCGAGCTCGACGAGGCCGTTGCGGAGGCTGTTGCCGAGGACGGCCCCGCCGTAGTGGACGTTGTCGTCGACGACGAGGCGGTCAGCCCGGACGCGCGCAACGGCCTGCCGCTGGTGC
>CAZLOO010000507.1:0-1887 GCA_964561055.1 uncultured Halobacteriales archaeon | reverse complement strand
CGTAGCGCCGGCAGGCGTCGAGGGCGGCCTGCAGGTCGCTCCAGGCGCCGTTGGCATCCAGGAGCAGCGCCCGGTCCTCGCCAATCGTCTCCCGGACGACCCGGACCCGCTCGACCTCCTCCTCAGGGGAGAGACCGCCGACTTTCAGCTTCACCGTGTCGTGGCCCCGGTCGACATAGCCCTGCATCTCCTCGCGCAGCCCCTCCATGTCCTTCCCCTCACGGTAGTAGCCGCCGCTGGCGTATGCCGGGACCGAGTCCCGGGCGGCGCCGAGATACTTGTGCAGCGGCTGGCCGGCGGCCTTTGCCTTCAGGTCCCACAGCGCGATATCCACGATGGAGATTGCCCGCAGGAGCAGCCCTTTCCGGCCGACCTGGACGGTACCGTCGAACATCTCCCGCCATAGCCGAGCGGTATCGTGGGGATCCTCGCCCAGTACGACGTCGGCCAGTAGCTCCTCGACGGCGCTAGCGATGAGACCGCTCGCGTCGTAGCCGAGTGTGTAGCCGACCCCCTTATGTCCCTCGTCGGTGTGGACCTGGACAATCGCGTGGTCGCGGGCCTCGACTTCGCGAGTGGCAAAGGCCACCGGCTCGTCGAGCGGGATCGACACTGCGAAGCTCTCGACATCGGTTACCTCCATAGCGGACCGCCGTCGGGGGGTAGTAAGAGCGTTCCCCCTACACGAGTAGGTTGTCGCCGGTGGCGGTGTCGAACAGGTGGGCTTCGTCCGTCTCGACGACGAGACGGATAGTGTCGCCCATCTCGACGGCCGTGTCGTTAGAGACCCGGGCGGTGAACTCCGCGCTCTCGTCGTCTTCGAGTTCGAGCGGCCGCACTGCGAGGTCCTTGTGCGGCCCCATCGGCTCGACGACCATCACGCGCGCATCGAACGCCCGCGAGTCCTCGATCGGACCGTCCAGCAGCGCGGCGTCGCCGAACGCTTCCGGGCGGAGGCCCAGTTCGAGGCGGTCGAGGTCGGCGCCGCTCTCGCGCAGTCGGTCGCCGACGCTCGCGGGCAGGGCCAGCTCGAACCCCTCGCCGGCCACCCGGACGCCGCTGTCCAGGGAGACGGTCGCGTCGAAGAAGTTCATCGGCGGCTCGCCGATGAAGCCGGCGACGAAGCGGTTGGCCGGCCGCTCGTACACGATTTCCGGGGGGTCGACCTGCTGCACCTCGCCGTCGTTCATTACAACGACCCGGTCCGAGAGCGTCATCGCCTCCACTTGGTCGTGAGTGACGTAGACGGAGGTCTTCCCGACGCGATCGTGGAGCTTGTTCAGCTCCGTGCGCATCTGGATGCGGAGCTTCGCGTCCAGGTTCGACAGCGGCTCGTCGAACAGGAACAGCTCCGGGTCCCGGACGATGGCCCGGCCGAGCGCGACCCGCTGTTGCTGGCCGCCCGAGAGGTCCGAGGGGCGCCGCTCGAGCAGCTCCTCGATGCCGAGCATCCGGGCGGTGTCGACCACGCGCTCCTCGATGACGTCCGAGGGGTACTTACGGATTTCCAGCGGGAAGGAGATGTTCTGCCGGACTGTCTTGTGGGGGTACAGCGCGTAGTTCTGGAACACCATCGCTACGTCCCGCTCGCGGGGGTCCTGGCCGGAGACGTCCTCGTCGTTGATCACGATCTGGCCCTCTGTGGGGCTTTCCAGACCAGCGATGGTGCGCAGCGTGGTCGTCTTCCCGCAGCCGGAGGGCCCCACGAGAACGATGAACTCACCGTCGTACACCTCCAAGCTGATGTCGTCGACAGCGACAACGTCCTCCCCGCCGTCGTCGAACACCTTGGTGATGTGCTCCAGCCGGAGGCTCACGTCCCGGCCGTCGGCCCTCTCCTCGACGACGCTATCAGCGGTGGTCGTCTCCGCGGGCTCACTCATTATT
>CAZLOO010000506.1:0-1894 GCA_964561055.1 uncultured Halobacteriales archaeon | reverse complement strand
GGAAAGACGCCGTCGTCGTCGGCCGGTCGGACATCGTCGGCAAGCCGATGGCGAATCTGCTGATTCAGAAAGCCCCCGGCGGCAACGCCACTACGACGGTGTGTCACTCCCGGACGGCCGACCTTGGCGCGAAGACGCGCAATGCCGACATTCTTATTGCCGCAACGGGCTACCCGGAGCTGATAGACGGCTCGATGGTCAAAGAGGGCGCAACCGTCATCGACGTCGGCGTCAACCGCGTTGACGCAAATAACGAGAAAGGGTACGAACTCGTCGGAGACGTGGAGTTCGACAGCGCCAGGGAGAAGGCCGACGTCATTACCCCCGTTCCGGGCGGCGTTGGGCCGATGACGATCACAATGCTGCTGTACAACACTGTCAAGGCCGCCAGCATCCAGGCGGACGTGCCCGTGGACCTGCCGTAACCCGCGGCGGAGTCAGGCTGAAGGGTCTCTCCCGCCATCCCCCGCGATGAGCGACGCCGACGACTACGCCGTCGTCACCCCTGAGGACGTCGATCCGGAGCTGTTCGACACCGTCGACGTCGAGGACCTGAAGTACACTCCGGCACTGGGCTGTACGGACACCCTGGTCACCCTGCAGCCCGGCGAGGGGGTCCCCCCCCACGCCCACGAGCGCCAGGAGGAGCTGTTCGTGCCGCTGTCGGGCGGCCAGATCCGGATCGAGGGGGAGGTCCACGACGTTCCCGAGGGCGGGGCCCTCCGCGTGGGGCCCGACCCGGTCCGGGCGGTGGTCAACCACACGGACGAACTCCACATCTGGATGATGGTCGGCGCGCCATCGGTCGGAACGCTGGAGGACTTCGGCGAGTACGTACTGTCGGGGGAGTAGCGCGCCCGCTGCCGCGCGGGGGCCTGCCTCGCGTCTCAGAACAGCCCGGAGATGGTTCCGTCCTCGTCGATGTCCATGTTCGCGGCTGCCGGCTCCTTCGGTAGTCCCGGCAGGGTGAGCACGTCGCTGGTGAGCGCGACCAGGAAGCCGGCGCCAGCGGAGGGATATACCTCCTTTATTTCCAGCTCCCAGCCGGTAGGTGCGCCCTTCCACTCGGCGGTGTCGCTGAGCGAGTGGAACGTCTTCGACATGACGACGGGAACGTCGTCGAAGCCGAGGCTTTCCATGCGCTCGATGTCCCGCTGAGCGCTGCTCTGGAAGGAGACCGAGTCGGCGCCGTAGATCTCCGTGGCGATGGTCTCAATCTTCTCAGTGATGGGGGCGTCATCGGGGTAGAGGTAGCGGAACTCCTGGTCGTTGTTGTTGATGGCGTCGATGAGCTTCTCGGCGAGGTCGGTTCCGCCGGCGCCGCCCTCCTCGAAGACGGTGGACTCGGCGGCTTCGACGCCGAGGTCCTCGCGGCAGTGCTCCAAGACGGCTTGGACCTCTTCGTCGGTATCGTCGGGGAACTTGTTCAACGCCACCACGACAGGGACGCCGAACTTCTGGAGGTTCCTGACGTGCTTGTCGAGATTCTCGAAGCCCCGCTTCACAGCCTCAACGTCGGGCTCGTCTAGCGCGTCGAAATCGGGCGGCCACATGTCCTGGCCGTGGTATTTCAGCGCCCGTACGGACGCCACTAGCGTCACCGCCGATGGTTCCACGTCGCCCAGCCGGCAGACGACGTTCATGAACTTCTCGGCGCCCAGGTCCGAACCGAAGCCGGCCTCGGTAATCAGATAGTCCGAGAGCTTCGTCGCGACGCTGTCGGCGATCAGCGAGTTCGTCCCGTGGGCGATGTTCGCGAACGGGCCGCCGTGGACGAACGCGGGCGTCCCCTCGATGGTCTGGACGACGTTCGGCTTGATCGCGTCGCGGAGCAACATCGTGGCCGGCCCGGTCGCCTCGATGTCGTCGACGGTAATCGGCTCGCCGTCCGTGT
>CAZLOO010000505.1:0-1904 GCA_964561055.1 uncultured Halobacteriales archaeon | reverse complement strand
CGGCGTCCTCCTCGACCGGCTCGGCGCCCTCCTCGGCGGCCTCCGCGGCGTCCTCGGTGAACCGGCCTAGCTTCTCCTTCAGTCCGTCGAACATCCGTCAGCCGTCGTCTTCCCCGGCGCCGGGCTGAGGCCCGCCCTGGCCCTGCATCTGTTGCTGGAGCTGCTGCATCTGCTGTTGCTGGAGCTGCCGGGCGCGGTCTTCCAGCTCGGAACTCTCCTCCTCGAGCTCGCCGATTTCGTCGCGGATTTCCTCGATACGCTCGTCCAGTGCCTCTTTTCGGGCGTCGAGGCTTTCGGCCGCCCCCTCTCGGTCCCGCTCGGCGGCGTACCCACCGCCCAGTTTGACGATGACCTCGTCGATATCCTCGATCTTAGCGCGGACGTACGCCCCGCCGCCGAGGGGCACCTGGACGACGTCGCCGCTCTCCAGGCGCTCGATGGCGTCGATCGCCTCGTCGGCCTCAGCCTTCCGCCCGCGGACCTCCTCGATCTCAGCCTCAAGGGCCTCTATCTCGGCGTCGATCGCCTCCAACTGCTCTTGGAGCTCCTCCATCTGGCCGCCGCCACCGCCACCGCCACCGATGCTCACGCCGCAGTCACCTCCTCTATTTTTACCTGCGTGCGCTTGAGGTTGTGCTTGGAGCCGAACTCCGACAGGGTGTACTCGCGGGCGACGCTCTCGTTTGGCGCCTCCATTCGCTTCTCGAAGGCCTGCCAGCCGTCCCGGGCGACGAACCGACCGGTCACTCTGAACTCACTCATGTCTCACGGTGGGGGGGCGAGCGGGAAGTAAGTTCCCTTCCGCCGGACGTGTCCCGGGCCGGGGGCGTCGGGGCCGCCCGGACTGGCGGTCACCCCCTCCGCCGAACTTATGCCCCGCGTCCGCATACCCGTCAACGTGAGCGCCCGCACGAGTGCCCTCGACGCGGTCGTGTTCGGGGTTGATGTCCAGAGCGGCGATGTTCGCGGCGACGCCCCCTCGTACGCGGTAGTCGCGTTCGACGGGGAGCAGATCGACCGTGACGTCGTCTCACTCCGGAAACTCCGCCGACTCATCCAGCGCGAGGAGCCGGCGGTCGTGGCGACGGACAACGCCTACGAGTTGGCGGCGGACAAGGACGCGTTGATCGCGTTTCTCCGCGAGCTGCCGTCGGCCACCTCACTGGTTCAGGTGACAGGTGCTGAGCGACCGGAACCGCTGTCCCGCGTGGCCGCTCGCCACGGCGTCCCGTACGGTAAGAAGCCGATGAAGGAGGCCGAGGCCGCCGCTCGGCTCGCGGCGGCCAATGTCGGCCAGGAGGTGACTGCGTTTACTGACACGACGACCGTGAAGGTGTCCCGGGGGCGCTCGACGGGCAAAGGCGGGTTCTCCGAGGACCGCTACACCCGCCGTATCCACGGCGCCGTCAAGCGGGCCGCCCGGGAGGTCGAGGGCGAACTCGATGACGCTGGGCTCGACTACGAGATGGAGGTCACCGAGAAGTACGGTGGCTACTCCCAAGCACTGTTCACCGTCGAGGCCACCCCCGATGAGATACCGGTGTCGAACCGCCGGTCCGGGGACACCCGCGTGGAGATCGAACGCGAGCAGCGCGACGGTATCGAGTTCCGCCCGCTCGCCAAGCGCCGCGACCACGTCGTCGTTGGTGTCGACCCCGGCACGACGACTGCGGTCGCCATCGTCGGGCTCAGCGGGGAGCTGCTCGACACCCTCTCGACGCGCACCGCCGACACCAGCGACGTCATCGAGTGGATCATCGAGCGGGGCCGACCGCTGCTGGTCGCGGCGGACGTGACGCCGATGCCCGAGACCGTCGAGAAGCTGCGCCGCTCCTTCGAGGCCGCCGGCTGGACGCCGGAACGGGACCTCCCGGTCGACGAGAAACAACACCGCACCCGCGAGG
>CAZLOO010000504.1:0-1911 GCA_964561055.1 uncultured Halobacteriales archaeon | reverse complement strand
CCTAGCCCGGGCGCTCCGAAAGCGCTCGCTCCCCATCGTCGTCATCGCCAACAAGGCCGACGTCGCACCGGAGGGGAACATCGAGCGGTTGCGGAAGGCCGCGGAGTACGTCGTCCCTGCGACTGCCGAAGGGGAGCTGGCGCTGCGCCGTGCCGACGAGGCCGGACTGGTGCGCTACCGGCCGGGCGACTCCGATTTCGAGGTGACAGGGGAGCTGTCCGACGAGCAGGAGGCCGGGCTCGAACAGGTGCATGACGTGATGGAACGGTTCGGCGGCACTGGCGTCCAGGCAGCGCTGGACACTGCGGTGTACGACCTGCTGGACCGCCTGACGGCGTATCCCGTCGAGAACGACACCCGGTGGACGGACGGTCAGGGGGAGATGCTGCCGGACGCACTGTTACTGCCGCAGGGGTCGACCCCCCGGGACCTGGCATACGCCGTTCACTCAGACATCGGCGACGGCTACATCCACGCAGTGGACGCCCGCGCCAGCCGGCGGATCGGCGAGGACGCCGAACTCGAAGAGGGGTCGGTGATCAAGGTCGTCTCAACGGCGAACTAACGGACCCTGCGGACCGCCAGCTGGACGTCGAGTCCGGCCACCCGGAGGCGGGTGTGACCCTGGAGGCGGATGACCACGGTCCGGACCAGCCGGGTGACGGCGAGGCCGGCGAGCGCGACTAGCGCGGCGAGGGCGGGGTACTCAACCGCGAGCAGCGCGACCGGGAACGCTGCCGCGACAGCGGCGGTCGCGAGGACGGCTCGGGGGCCGAGGCTGCGATGCTCGTAGCTAGGGGGTGCGGGTGGGCGTGCCATCGGGAGTTGTGGGTCGGTCTGACGACGGTGCGCTGGCGGGACCTGATCCTAACGAGTGAGGATGCGCATCCCACCGGTGGGAATGGCCGGAGGATAAAAAACGGCCAGGGGACGGTGTGACGGCATCACACACTGTCCCCGTGAAGCGTCTCGTGGAGGCCGACCACCAGCGCCGGCACCACCAGCATAAAGAGGTGCTCCTCAACAGGGATGCCGAACAGTTCAACGCCGGTACGCAGAGGGATGGCGAACACCCCCACCTCCAGGGTGTACCAATCCCAGACGAACGCGACCGGATAGAGGACAGCGATGGTCCATGCGGCCCGGCGGAGCGCGCCGGCTCGGACCAGCAACGCTAGCGCGGCGGTCCCGAACAGCAGTTCCGTTGCGAGGTATGTGAACGGCCCGAGCACCCCAATGTTGGGGAGGGGGACCCCCGCCAGCGGACGAAACCACACCGCCGCGACCAGCCCGGCGAGGAACAGGTACGCCCCCCGGACCAGCAGCATTGTCGCCAGCTCCGGCTCGGCGCGGCGCGCCACAAAGGCGACGGCGCCGAACGCCAGCGCCGCGAGCGGTGCCGCGGGCGGGAACAGCCCGTCGACGCTGAACAGCACCACCGCGAGCAGGCCGGTGCCCATCAGCGCGAACGCCAGTCGCCGGGCGTCCTCGCGGCCGAGTACCACCGCCACGGTGCGCTTCTCGATGGAGTGATCGTAGTCATAGTCGGTTGCGTCGTCGATCACCTTCACGCCCGACAGCACGACGAGGAACACGGCCGCGAACGCCGCCGGCGCCGCCGCCAGCGCGCCGGCGACGACGTAGTGGCCGCCGACGATGGCCAGTGCGATGCCGAGCGGGTAGCCCCCGGTGGCAGTCACTGGGTTGGTGTCCAGCTGCGGGGCGTGGAAGAAGCCGATGAACCACGTCGGGAGGGTCACCAGTGCGGCACCGGGACCGGCCAGCACCCACAGCCCGCCGAGGCAGGCCGCGAACAGGAGCGCGCTGGCGACCAGCGCCAGTCGGCACCCCCACTCGGACATCGGGTGGTCGTCGTCCTCGCCGCGACGGTAGAAGTCGACGTAGCCGTCC
>CAZLOO010000503.1:0-1912 GCA_964561055.1 uncultured Halobacteriales archaeon | reverse complement strand
TCACACCACGCCGCGGGTACCGTTAGTCGATGTACCGGGCAGGGGCGGCCAGACCAAACTCCTCGGCTGTGTCCCCGACAATTCCCTTGGCAGTGTAGATGTCCGGTTTGTAGTACAGGTCGTGCGTAACGCCGTGTGCGTCACGGAGGTGATCCCTGACTCGGAACACATCGGCTCGGTCGAAGTAGTTCGGTGTGTACACTGTGAGCAGATACTGATCATACATCGACAGGTTCCGGTAGCCGTACGTCGTCATCGCTTTGACCGCCCAGATGACGCCGGCTTCCGCGTCGGCAACGACCTCGGGCCACAGTTCATCGATCCGCTCTGCTGATCCCGTGACCTGCCACTTCCCAATCAGCTTCTGTTCCTCCAGTGCCTCGCGATCGATCGTTCGGATAGCGTCGGTTTCCGCTGGTGGCAAATCGTCGGACTGTACGTTCTCCGGCCGTGTGACGTCGTGCTCGGAGAAGTACTCCTCTCCCGCGATAACGGGAGAGTCACTGACGTCGCGGCTGCGTAGCCAATATTGCTCCGTCTCGGTGATCTCAAGCGGTGATTGCATCGGTAACAGCAGAACGTGGCGTTGGAATTGTTTCAACGCTCGCCAGACAGGGTGAAAGTGAACGTGAACAGTCCGTCAGGGAACCTGTCTGCATCGCTGCGGCCGCATGACGTCGCTGGGTAGAGTCTCTGTATTCAGCACGGACTCCAGAATATGATTGCTGACTAACTATGATGTCTCCACCACGCCATCGGGACGGCCCAGCAGCGAACACGTCTTGGCCCCACAGCCGGTAATCTACCAATATGGATAGCCGGGTGATCGAGGCACCGACGGCCGACGAGGTGGATCAACTCCTCGGCGAGAGCAAGCGCCGCAACGCCTGCCTGTCGCTGTACACCCGGTGTGCCGTCGCCTACGAGGGGCGAGCGCAGTCCCACCTTGAGGCCGGCGACCGGTTCGTCCTCTGCAAACCGGACGGGACGGTGCTGATCCACGGCGACACCAAGCAGGAGCCTCGCAACTGGCAACCGCCCGGCGCGACGGTGCAGGTCACCGACACGGACCCGCTCGTGATTACGGCGGTTCGCACCAGTCCCCGCGAGGTGATCCGGATCACCTGCGAACGGGTGTACCACGCGGCCCTGCTACCGATGGACGACGACGCCTCGCTGGAGTTACAGGGCTCGGAGGCCGACCTGCGGGACCGTATCTTCGCAACTCCGGAGCTGATCGAGGACGGGTTCCGCCCCGAGGTGAAGGAGTACGAGACGCCTGCGGGGCCCGTGGACGTGTGGGGGTACGACGGCAAGGGACGGCCGGTGATCCTCGAGCTCAAGCGCCGGCGGGTGGGGCCCGACGCGGTGAGTCAGCTGCGGCGGTACGTCGAGAGCGTCGACGCCGACGTGCGCGGTATCCTCGTGGCGCCCTCGATCACCGAGCGTGCCGAGCGGCTGCTCGAGGAGTTCGACTTGGAGTCCCGACAGGTCGCGCCGCCGACCGACGTTGGTTCGGCGGACCGCTCGCTGGCGGAGTTCGTCGCCAGCGACGATCAGGTGGACAACGATTCCGACAGACACTAGCTCCACTGGGGTCCGTTCAAGCGGTTGGCGACCGTGTGCCCGCGTGGGCCGCCCGTGAGCAGTGCCGCCGGTTAGAGGTAATGAACCGCCCGGTCGCCCGGGTCGAGCCCGTCGAGCAGCCCGTCGACGGCCCTGACCACGTCGCCGATCCGCTTGCCGCGCTGGTCGACGTAGACGATGCCGGCGTGGTCGAGTCTCTCGCTCTCGACCAGCGAGAGGAAGTCATCGTCGAAGGTACACAGCCGCCAGTCGTTGTCGGCGGCGACGGCGAGCTGTGTCCGGTCGGGGTCGCCGAGACGGTCCCAGCCGCGAGCCGTGTACACCC
>CAZLOO010000502.1:0-1913 GCA_964561055.1 uncultured Halobacteriales archaeon | reverse complement strand
GCGAGCGCAGCGGGAGGCCGTCCCACGGTAGCTTTCAGCCCTGCTGTGGAAACACTAACTAGTTAGCGAGACGTTATTTACTCCCCGCTGTCCTGTCGCCGGCCATGGCACGCCGCCAGACCGACGTTCCGTCGGCAGTCGAACGGATCCGCGAGGACGCAGCCGAGTACCAGACCGACACTCCGGCCGACTGGACCTCCCCGGACGAGCGCCGCCGCGGGAACAGGGAGCGCCGCGTGGGGTCGTTCACGAAGCTGCTGGAGCACGACCCGGAGACGGGCCTGCTCACCCGAGACGGGGTCGAGCAGTACGACCAGCTCGCGGACGCCATCGAGGGCAACGACGGGGCGCTGCTGGACGACGTCAACCGGGCCAACGCCCGGAGCGGGTCGGACAGCCGCAAGTGGATCAGCCCCCGGTCGGCCAACGCCGGCAGCATCAAGGGCGGCCACCCGGCCACGGTGGGCGACGGCCTCGACGAGTACGAGATGGACGCGCCCGCCCCGGTCGACAGCCCGGAGGCCGCCGCCGAACTGGTCGAGGCGTACCTGTTCGCCGTCTGCCGGGACGTGGAGTTCCACGACTACGACACCGGCGAGCGCACCGACGACGCCGCGGCGTTCGACGGGATCGACGGGTTCGACTCCATCACCCGGTGGGCAGCGACCCGGCTGACCGAGACCCTCGAGGCGCTGGCCGTCGACGGTGGCTACGCCGACGCGGAGGCGGCCGCGGCCGCGCTGGAGATCCCCACCGAGCACGGGCGGGCCACCCCCGGAACGCTGTTCCGGGGATACTCTGAAAGGGCTGCGCCGGACTCGGCTGACCTGACCGGGCCGTATCACTCACAGTTCCTCCTCCAGCAGCTGTACCCCCTCTTTCCGTCCGGGTGTGCGCCGTACGTAGCCGAGCTGACCGGCGTCACCGAGCTCGACCTCGACGACATCGCCGTCCCCCGGCACGTCCCTATCGCCAACCGCCGGGAGTTCGGGGCGAGCTTCGAGGAGTTCGTCGCCATCCAGGACGGCCGGCTACCCGAAACCTACCGGGAGGACGACTTCGAGGCCGACCGCGGCCGCTACCCGATCACTGGCCGGGACATGGGGACCCACGTCCACACGGACGGGCCTTACCAGGAGTACTACCGGGCAGCGACAGTGCTGTTATTCTGGGATTTCCCGCGGACGCCGCTGTCACCCTACTCCTCGACCCCCAACGAGGCCGATGGGGTCACCTTTGGCCCGGTCGATCCGTTCTCGCTGGTGGGAGCGGTGTCCTACGAGGCGTTCAAGACCGCCTGGGCCCAGAAGTGGCGCTCGTTCCGTCGGCTCCGCCCGGAGGCGATGGCGGGGCTAGTAGAGTTGGACCGCAACCGCGCGGGCTCACCCCCAGCGGGGAGTCTCTCCGGGCTGTTCGACACCGACCCGGTCGAGGACGTGCTCTCTGTCGTCCGGGAGTACAACGACCGCCAGCGCAAGTACGGCTTCGCTGACGGGGGAACCGACACCTACCTTCTGGGCCAGATGTATCCCGAGGGCTCCCCGACCCATCCGGCCTACCCTTCGGGCCACGCGACGATGGCTGGTGCGGGCGTGACCGTCCTGAAGGCGCTGTTCAAGGACGAGGCGCCGATCACGGCCACTGGGATGCGTCCGGTCGGTATCGATCCCGAGGACCCCACCGAGCACGTGTTCATCGACCGGGGTCGGCACACCGACCCCGACGTCGCGGAGATGACCGTCGGCTCGGAGCTGGACAAGCTGGCCTCCAACATCGCCCACGCCCGGATGTTCGGCGGCGTCCACTTCCGGTCGGACGGGGAGCGGGGCATTCGGCTGGGGGAGCAGGTGGCGATCCGGTTCCTGCAGGACCACCTCCGGAGCTACCCGGAGACGGGGTTCGACGGCGCCTTC
>CAZLOO010000501.1:0-1918 GCA_964561055.1 uncultured Halobacteriales archaeon | reverse complement strand
CGCCGGGCGACCTCACGAAGGACGGCGAGCCGTGGAACTACGACGCCGTCGACGAGGTCCTCTCGAGGCTGTCGGTCCCGTTCTACGCCGTCCCAGGCAACCACGACGTCCCGAAGGAGGGTGATGAGCACGAGACGATGCCCGTCGAGGAGTTCGCCGACAGCTACTCCGGCGGCGACCTCCCCTTCCGCGCCCGGGTCGGCGGGGTGGACCTGTTGGGGCTCAATTCCGCGGGCGCCCGCGACCGGCTGTACGACACCCACGAGGGTGCCGTTCCCCCGGAGCAGCTATCATGGCTGGCGGACGAACTCGCCGACAGCGATGCGCCATTGGTACTCACGCACTTCAACCTCCCCGCGGTGAGCGAGCAGATACCCTATCACCGCGACACCGTGGAGCCGGAGATGGCCATCCCGCCGGCCAGCCGGGACACCGACGCCTTGCTTGAGGCGCTGTCGTCGGGCACGGAGCCGCTGGTGCTCACCGGGCATCTTCATCTACCCGCGACAGGTGTCTCCGAGGGGGTACGGGAGGTGATGGCGCCGACTACCTGCTCCTTCCCGCAGTCGTACCTGCTGGTGGAGGTCGGCCCAGAGGGAACCACAGTCCGACTGATGCCGGTCGCCGACCGGTCCGGGATGGCGTACGGCCACCGCGCCCGCTCGATGGACAGCGTCACCGCCCGGGGGCTGACCGCCGTCGCGGCCGCCCGGCTGGCGACGTTCCCGCTCGTTGACGAGCGCGGCGGCTGAGTTCAGGCCCCTGCCGGGAAGACGGCGTCAGCGGCGTCCAGAAGCTCCTTGTAGCGGTTGCGAATCGTGACCTCGCTGACCTCGGCTGCCTCGGAGACCTCTCGCTGCGTGAGCTCCGTGTTTGTCAGCAGAGCGGCCGCGTAGATGGCCGCCGCCGCCAGTCCAACCGGGGACTTCCCGGAGTGGACGTTCGACTCCCGGCCGGCTTCCAGCAGCGCTCGGGCGCGGCGCTCGGTCTCTTCGGGGAGGTCCAGGGCACTCCCGAACCGGGGGACATACCGCTCGGGGTCGGTCGGCTCGATCTCCAGGGAGAGCTCCCGGACGATATAGCGGTACGCGCGCTTGAATTCCGCAGCGTCCACCCGGGAGACCGCCGCAAACTCGTCCAGCGACCGGGGGACGTCCGACATCCGGGCGCTGGCGTACAGCGACGCGGTGGCGATGCCCTCGATAGAGCGCCCGGGCAGGAGATCGTCGTCCAGCGCCCGGCGATAGATGACACTCGCGGTTTCGCGGACGTTCTCGGGAAGCCCTAGCGCCGAGGCCATCCGGTCGATTTCGCCCAACGCCTGCTTGAGGTTGCGCTCCTTCGAGTCCCGGGTTCGGAACCGCTCGTCCCAGGTTCGGAGTCGCTGCATCTTCTGGCGCTGACGGCTTGAGAGGGCGTTGCCGTAAGCGTCCGTGTCCTCCCAGCCGATGTTCGTCGAGAGCCCCTTGTCGTGCATCATCTCTGTCGTCGGGGCGCCGACGCGGGACTTCTCTTCTTTCTCTCCGGGTTCGAAGGCGCGCCACTCCGGCCCGGGATCGATCTGGTCGGCGTCGACCACCAGGCCACAGTCCGCACAGACGGTCTCGGCGCGCTCCTCGTCGGCGACCAGCGAGCCGCCACACTCCGGGCACGTCTCGGTGCGCTGGCTTGCCTCGTCACGCTCGGCTTCCGCGGGGTGAACTCGTGCGTTGCTCATAGGGGACCACCGTGGGGTGACAGGCCCAGATACGTCTCGGAGGGGTCTGTCGCTGTATATGCGTAGTCTCCCGACACGTTTAAATTTGTCGCCCGTTTACCAACGACCTCTGGACCGTTAGACGCCAGTGGAGTACCGCAGAATGCCGGCGACCCCGCCGAAGGCGTTTTTCAGTTGCTCGCCCTTCTCGAAGTCCGTAGA
>CAZLOO010000500.1:0-1928 GCA_964561055.1 uncultured Halobacteriales archaeon | reverse complement strand
TGTCCGGCTCGTAGAGGCCAACGGCGGCCAGCAGGTCCCGGCGGAAGGCGTTCAGTTCCCGGAGGACGACCGTGGCGTCGTCAGGGAGATACGCTGCTGGCTGTCTTGACTGTCGGGACGCCCCGCCGTCGGCCCGCAGGGTTGCGCACCGCCGACAGGACGGCGCCGCGTGGCGGGCGTCGTAGCCGGCGGCGGGCCGGCCGCAGGTCGCGCAGGGGGTGGACTTTTAGTTATCGTTGCGTCTGCAGCCGTGTGGGGTGTCTGCCCCGCGGTAGGTTCGTCGCGCATTGGCGTATGGGTCGAACCGACTCTTGGGCCGGCGTGGCAGCGCCGGCCCCCTCGACACCAACCGACAGCAGCGGTGCCGGGAATGGTCGGTCCGTGGGTGGGTGCTTCGTGATCGTATTTAACCTCTGGACTGTCCGAGGTCAGTGCTACCCCTCTCGAGGAGGGGGTCGGTCGCGATGCTGACCGCGTGTCAGCCGGGAGCCGGGACCGGACAGCCGGGTGTCGTGACGCCTCGACCCACGACGTCCGTCGACGGGGCGCTGGCCGTGCGTGAGGCGCCCCTCGGTGAGGGGGCATTGCTCGGCGGCCGATCGATTGACGCTCCGCCGTGGGTTCGTTGTGTGACCGAGCATGCTATCCTGGCCATAGGCAGCCGATATCAAGATTGCACCCCCTGCAGTATCCTACGCCCCCTGCAGTATTCTGCACCCCCTGCACTACCCATGCACCCCCTGCAATAGCAGTGCAGGGGGTGCAACAGACTGGAGACCGACGGGTTCCCGGTTGGTCGGCTGCGACGGTACGAACTCTCGCTTGGAGCGACGGGGGCCAGCGTCGCCAGCGAGACGCTCCACCCCGGACCGGTCGGCATGCCGACCATGGACTACACCCGTCGGAACATGAACCCGTATCGATACGCGTACTGTGCCGGCCACGAACCCCCCGCCTCGCCGGAACTGATGCAGCGAATCGTCAAAGTCGACGTTCGCGAGAGGCGCGCTGAGTACTGGGTCGCCGGGGAGGACTACGTGAGCGAGCCGCTGTTCATCCCCCGGCCCGACGGGACCGCCGAGGACGACAGGGTGATCGTATCGACAGTGATCGATACCGCCGGTGAGACGTCGTGGCTGGTTGTGCTCGACGCTGGGAGGTTGGACGAACGAGCGCGAGCGGAGGTCCCACACTTTCTCCCATTCCTGACCCACGGGCAGTTCTATGCGTCGGTGAGGCCCCCGACGCCTGTTCGGTCGATGGCATAGCGACTCTCCTGCGTAGCCGACGACCGGTCAGCACTCAGCCGTGGCGGTTAGCATGGCCGTGTTGAACCCCTCAAGCGATAATAGGTTTTAGCGGCCGTGCTGAATACAGCGCGCGAATGCAGCAGCCACCCTGCCGTTTTATTCAGTAAACCGTGGTATATCATGACATGGTCGACAACGACACGTCAGAAGGGCCGTTCGATACGATCGCGGAGACGGTCGGCAATCAGACAGCCGAAGCGTTCGAACTGCTCGGCAACGAGACGCGGTTGAAAATCATCGTGGCGCTCTGGGACGCCATCGATCCGACGGCACTCCCGGAGACGGAGCCCGAGTCCGGCCTGTCGTTTTCGGACTTGCGCGACCGCGTGGAAATCCGCGACTCGGGGCAGTTCAACTACCACCTCGACGAACTCACCGGCAGGTTCGTCGGCAAGACCGACGACAGGTACACCCTCTCCAGGTCGGGCCACCGAATCATGTCGGCAGCGACGGCCTCGAGATCGGACTGGCTCCGTGCCACCAGTGCGACTGTAGCGCCGCGCTCGCCGAGCGACCGCGCGGTGGCGGCGCCGATCCCCCGGGAGGCGCCCGTCACCACGAATGTCCGTCCAGCTACGTTCATCGGTCGTGCCGTCGCGTCTCGCGTAGGGCGCTGTA
>CAZLOO010000499.1:0-1935 GCA_964561055.1 uncultured Halobacteriales archaeon | reverse complement strand
CTCAATGATATCCATCTCGGGGCCGACCTCTTCCTCAATGGCTGCGAGGCGCTGTTTACACTCCATGAGCTCGTCCGTCAGGCCGTCGACTGAGGCTTCCAGTTCCCGAACGCGCGATTCGAGTTGCTCCACCCGATTGCCGCTCGCCATGTGACATTTTGCCGACCGCTGCCGTATAAACCTGCGTCAGACGCCCGCAAGCCGACCCGCGACGAACAACCACTTCCCTCCACCGGCGCCTACACCGGCCATGGGCCACACTACCCCCGGGGAGTCGGCGTTCGTCGACAGCGGTCGCGTCACGCTCCACCTCCGCCGGGCCGGCCCGCCCGACGGCCCGCCGGTGGTGTTGCTCCACGGCTTCCCGGAGTTCTGGTTCGGCTGGCGCCGTCAGATACGGGCGCTCGCCGACGCCGGATACCGCGTGTTCGCGCCGGACCAGCGAGGGTACAACCGCTCGGAGAAACCCGAGAAGGTCGCCACCTACGGGCTGAACAGCCTCGCGCGGGACGTCACTGGTCTGCTCGACACTAAGGGCTACGAGAGCGCGGCAATCGTCGGCCACGACTGGGGTGCCGTCGTCGGCTGGTGGCTTGGGATGGCCTACCCTGGCCACGTGAACCGCCTGGCCGTCGTCAATGGTGCCCACCCCGGCGCGTTGGGCGACGCTCTACTCGGGTCCTGGGAGCAGCGCCTCCGGTCTATTTACACCCTCGCAGCACAGCTCCCGCGCCTTCCGGAGGCAGCCCTGCGGGCGCGGAACTATGCACTGCTGACGCGCGTGCTCACCGACACCAGCCGCCGGGGGACCTTCACCGAGGCGGTCCTAGAGCGTTACCGGCGGGCCTGGGACCGCCCAGGGGCGCTGACGGGGATGCTGAACTGGTACCGCGCCGCCGCTCGAGAATTCGGGAGCTACCGTCGCCACGACCGGGTGGTAGTGCCGACGTTGGTTCTATGGGGTACTGACGACAGCGCGCTCGAGGCAGGGCTGGCAAAGGACAGCGCCGCGCTGTGTGAGGACGCCCGGGTGGAGCGGTTCGAGGCCAGCCATTGGGTCCACCACGAACGCTCCAACGCCGTGACGGAGGCGCTACTCGGATTCCTCAAGCAGCGTGGCCCTTCGAAATCCTTTTAGACGGTTCGAGGGGTATATCAAGTACCATGGATATCAACGTCATCGAGGACGAGGAGAACCCGATGCTCCACCGTCGGGACGTCCGCTTCGAGTTGGTTCACGAGGAGGCCACCCCCTCGCGGCTCTCCGTGCGCGACTCGCTGGCGGCGACGCTGAACAAGGACGCCGACGAGGTCGTCATCCACCGGCTGGACACGAAGTACGGGATGCGAAAGACTGTCGGCTATGCGAAGGTGTACGAATCCGCCGAGCACGCCCAGGACGTCGAGCAGGAGTACATGCTGGAGCGGAACAAGATCGGCGAGGACGGCGAGGCCGATCCCGAGGAGGCCTGAGACCTTCGACACGGCGCCAACGCCAGGCGTGACGCCGCCGCCCCGGTTCTCCGGTTCGTGACCGCACCGCTCCCAGCGACGGATCAGTGCGGGACCGAAGTCGTCTTTTCCGTCCCCGGCCGACACACAGTAGATGGCCTCCGGCAGCAGACGTCGCGTCCTCGGCATCGAGGGCACCGCCTGGGCGGCCAGCGCGGCCGTCCACGACACCGCCAGCGGCGACACCCGGGTCTTCACGGAGGCGTACCAGCCCGACAGCGGCGGCCTCCACCCTCGCGAGGCCGCCGAGCACATGCGCGAGCACATTCCCCGGGTGGTCCGGCAGGCCCGCGAGCACGCCATGGAGACCGGCGGGGTGGACGCCGTCGCCTTCTCCCGGGGGCCCGGTCTCGGACCGTGTCTCCGCATAGCGGGCACGGCCGCCCGCGCGACCAGTATCGCGCTCGACGTGCCGCTGGTCGG
>CAZLOO010000498.1:0-1937 GCA_964561055.1 uncultured Halobacteriales archaeon | reverse complement strand
TCAGTATCAGCTCGACCTTGTCGACGGGGTGGCCGATCTTCCGGAGCTGTTCGAGGCGTAGCCGGACCTGGCCGTACGGGTCGTAGTCGTTCTGGACTCCCCGGGCCGCGGCCGGCTCGTGGCCGGTGTAGGACTGCGCACTGGAGAACTCGCTGGCTGGCCCGCCCGGGCAGTAGAGGCACTTCCCGTGGGGGCAGTTATGTGGGCTGGTCATCACCGCCACCGGTGACACGCCCGATGCGGTACGGACCGGCTTGCGTCTGAGGACCGGCTCCAGGTCAGCGCGGTCATAGCCGTGCTCGCCGGCGAAGTCCAGCAGCTCCGAGTTCTTGGGTACCTTCGGTGCGGAGTGCTCCGAGCAGGCCTCCAGCTTGGCGCTCTCGACGTCGTCACGGCCGACCTCGCCGCTGGCAATGCGCTCAACGAGCGTGCGGCAGACCGCCCGGAACGCCTCGGAGTCGGTGGGCGTGCTCATCCGGTCGACACCTCGGGGCGGACGGACAAGAGGCTACGGTTTGTCTCCATCAAGAGTAGGAGCGGATTAGCAACCTCGCAGTATGGCACTTGCACAATATGCCTCCCCGCTCCCAGCGGATAGGTAAGTGTCTGGTGAAACAAAAACGCTACGGACGCGAGCGGCGCTCAGGCCGCTGCAGCGACCGCCTCAACGACTGCGTCAAGCACCTGGTCGCGCTCACCGGCGACGAACTCGATGCGGTTCTCGCCGCCCCGGGCGGCGACCCCTGCGTCCGGCACCACCTCAGCGACCCGGTCGGCCACCTCGCGGACATCGACGTCGACTGAGGAGCGAAGCAGTATCTCGTCCTCGTCAGCGCCCAGCGTGACGAACGCACCGTCGCGGTGTCGGCGGTGAAGCTCCTCGAGCAGCAACTCCGTCGGCGGGAAGTCGTATCTGTGAGTGAACGCTGCGGTGTCCAGCACCGCGAACGCCACTCCACCCTCCGCGCGGCGCTCGAGGTTGGCCTCCGCAGTCTCGATCTCCAGTTCGAGCTTCTCGCTGAACTGGTCGGACACTTGCTCGACCAGCCCCACCGTGGCATCGCCACCGAATAGCAGGTCCGTTACCAGTTCGCGCTTGTCCTCGTAGGACTGGTAGTGGGCCGCCAGCGCGATGGCCTCCTGGAGGCGCTTGCGCCGGTCCTCCGGGTAGCCGGCCTCGTCGGCCAGCGCCGCGTAGGCAGCCGGCGGCTCCTCCCACACGCTGACCGCGGGAAGGTGGCGTAGATCAGCGCGGACGTCGTCGTTCACATGGACCGCCACCGCCGCTGCCAGTGCCGTCGCCGACGTGTCGGTATCCGCGCCTGCGAGCGACGGGTTGACGACCGTCCCCACGACGTCAGTCACGGCGCCGTCGGCGCTGCCGCCGTCGATGACGACCCGCTCAGCCCCGTAGATCGATAGCAGCTCGAACCCGTCGAAGGAGTCCCGGGTCGTGCCGGTCGCGGCGAACACCACGAGCGGGAGCTTCTCGTTGTGGCGATCACGTGCGGACAGCATCCGGGTGACGTCCTTCGTCGCGTCGTCCATCGTGTACACCCCTTCCAGCGGGCGCCGATCGAAGTAGTGGTAGGGAGCGTCGGCCTGGCTGTGCTCGTCGCGCACCAGCGGCAGCGTCGCCCGCTCGATGGCGACGCCCGCGAGGTAGCCGTCCACAGTGGCGTCGTGGCGGACGATTACAGGCCGGTTCTCGATCACCGCACGCCGGATAGCGGTCGCGGCCTCGCGAACCTCCTCCAGCGCCGCCTCGACAGCGCTGTCCTCGGCCAACGGCTCGACCTCGGCGGCGCTGGCCTCGGCCTCGATAGCGCCCTCCATACGGCTCTGCACGCGGGCAGCCGCCTCCTCGTCGAGCACCTCCAGACGCTCGGTCTCGACCTGGAGTTCCCCGCGGCGCTCGCGCACCTCGCCGTCGAGCT
>CAZLOO010000497.1:0-1938 GCA_964561055.1 uncultured Halobacteriales archaeon | reverse complement strand
TCGCGGGCCCGCCTCGAGGACGGCACCGTGCTCGCGGAGGGAACCGTCACCCACGTGGCCGTGGAGGAGGACGGCGGGACAATCCGCGTGCCGGAGCCGTTCCGCGAGGCGGTGCGCTCATTCCAAGAGGAGCCCCCAGAGGAGGCCTGAGCCGTCCACATAATACAACCCTTATCCGCCTGCCGCCTCTACCAGCGGTATGAACGTAGTTCCGGACACGAGCGTGGTCATCGACGGCCGCGTGTCCGAGCGGGTCCGCCCCGAGGACCCGTCGCTGGAGGACCTGAGCGGGGCGACGGTATACGTCCCAGAGGCGGTCGTGGGCGAACTGGAGGCCCAGGCGAACAGCGGCCGCGACATCGGCTGGAAGGGCCTGGAGGAGCTCCAGCGGCTCGCCGACCTCGCCGACGAGGGGGTCATCGACGTGGAGTACGTCGGCTCCCGGGCGACCACCGATGACATCCAGCGGGCCGAGAGCGGCGCCATCGACGCCATCATCCGGGACGTCGCCGCCGAGTACGACGCCACCCTGCTCACCAGCGACATCGTCCAGAGCGAGGTCGCCCGTGCGAAGGGGCTGGCGACGACCTATTTAGAGCCGTACGACGAGGAGCCGGAGTCGCTGGCCATCGAGTCGTACTTCGACGAGGCGACGATGTCCGTCCACCTGAAGGCCGGCGTCCGGCCCCACGCCAAGCGCGGGGATGTCGGCAACGTCTCCTATGAGCCCATCGGCGACACTGAGCTCGACGCCGACACTCTCCGGGAGTATGTCGGTGAGGTTCGCAACGCCGCCCAGGCCGCCGACGACGGCTTCGTGGAACTGTCCGAGCCCGGGATGACAATCGTCCAGTTCCGGAACTACCGGATTGCGATGGCCGAGCCCCCCTTCGCCGACGGCATCGAGATCACTGCGGTGAAGCCGCTGGTGAAGACGGAGATGGACGACTACAGCCACGCCGACGAGCTCCGGGAACGGCTGCTGGACACGAAGCGCGGCGTACTCATCTCCGGGGCGCCCGGAGCCGGAAAGTCCACCTTTGGCCAGGCGGTCGCGGAGTTCCTCTCGGATGCCGGCTTCTCAGTGAAGACGATGGAGAAGCCGCGAGACCTACAGGTCGGCCCGGAGATCACCCAGTACACGGAGCTAGACGGCCGGATGGAGAAGACCGCCGACTCGCTGCTGATGGTGCGGCCGGATTACACGGTGTACGACGAGGTGCGCAAATCCAGCGACTTCCGCACGTTCGCGGACATGCGGCTGGCGGGCGTCGGCATGATCGGCGTCGTCCACGCCACCCGCGGCATCGACGCGCTCCAGCGGCTGGTCGGCCGCGTCGAACTGGGGATGATACCTCAGGTCGTCGACACGGTAGCGTTCATCGAGGCCGGCGACGTGACGACAGTGTACGACGTCACCACAGAGGTGAAAGTGCCCCACGGGCTGATGGAGGACGACCTCGCTCGGCCGGTCATCGTCGTCAGCGACCACGAGACCGGGCGGCCGGAGTACGAGATATACACGTTCAACCGTCAGGTCGTTACCGTTCCGCTGGGCGACGAGGAGGAACAGGAGGGCGGGGTCGACCGAATCGCGCGCCAGGAGATAGAACGGGAGGTACGTTCGGTCGCCCGGGGTCACGTCGAGGTAGAGGTGACCGGCCGAAACTCCGCCGTGGTGTACGTCGAGGAGGAGGACATCTCCTACGTCATCGGGAAGGGCGGCGGCCGAATTAATGGCATCGAAGACCGATTAGGCATCGACATCGACGTCCGTACGCTGGACGAGCGCCCCGACCACGGCCGCCATAGCGGCGGGGACAGCGCGGCCGGCGGCGACCGAGTCACCCCAGAGGTGACCTCCCGGCACGTCGTGGTCCCGATGGAGGGGTACGAGGGCCAGACCGTCGAGGTCCGGGCCGACGGCGAGTACCTGTT
>CAZLOO010000496.1:0-1941 GCA_964561055.1 uncultured Halobacteriales archaeon | reverse complement strand
ATGACGTGGTCGGCCTCCTCGAAGGCCGCGTCCACGTCGCCGAAGCGGACCTTCCGGGCATCGCCGCTGTTGTACTCGTAGTGGTTCGACCCCCAGGGCTTGAGCACCGGGGCGTCGTCCTTTAGCGCCTCCTCGACATCGAAGACTGCGGGCAGTTCCTCAAGGTTGAGTTCGACCTCCTTGACGGCCTCCATCGCGGCCTCTCTGCTGTCGGCGACGACGGCGGCCATCGGCTCGCCCTCGTAGCGGACACGGCCCTCCGCGAGCAGGGGCTCTTCTGGGGGCTCGACCCCCCGCGCTTCGAGGATGGTGTACAGGTTGTTCGGGACGTCCTCGTGGGTCAGCACGCGCTTGACACCGTCGACCGCGAGCGCCCCGGAGACGTCCATCCCGTTGATCTCGGCGTGGGGGACAGGGCTCCTGACCACCTCGAGATGGTGGAGGTTCTTCACCTCGATGTCGTCGACGTACTCCGTCTGCCCGGTGACGTGGCCCTCTCCGTCGCGGCGGTTCACCGGCGTGCCCACAGACTGCAGTTCTTTCATGTTCAGTCACCCCCCTGGCCGTTCATCTCGGAGGCGGCATCTTCCACCGCCTCGATGATCGGTTCGTAGCCCGTGCACCGACAGATGTTCCCTCCCAGCGCGGTCTCGATTTCCTCCTCGGACGGGTCGGGGTTCCGGTCGAGCAGCGCCTTCGAGGTCATGATCATTCCAGGCGTGCAGTAGCCACACTGGGCCGCGAAGTTGTCGAAGAACGCCTCCTGGAGCGGGTGGAGTTCCCCGTTTTCGGTCAGCCCCTCGACGGTGGTGATCTCCTGGCCCTCGACCTCCTCTGCCGGGAGCAGACAGGAGACCACCGGTTCGCCGTCGACCAACACCGTGCAGCTTCCACAACCGCCCTGCTTGCAGCCGATCTTCGTGTCGGTCTGTCCCAATCGCTCCCTGAGGACCGACTGTAGCGTCTCCATCGGTCCCACGGACTCCTCAACTGTCCGACCGTTGACGGTCAGTTCGATAGTTCGTGAATTCATGCGTGACTCCCTCCGTCGGCGATCCGGGTGAGGGCCCGCGAGACGTGCGTGTCGATCATCCGTCGCCGGTACCACTCGCTGGCGACCGCGTCCGTCGGCGGATCCGCCGCCTCGACTGCGGCCGTCGTCGCCGCCTCGATGGCCCCGTTCCCGAGGTCGCCGTCCGCGAGCACCCGCTCGGCCTCCCGCGCCCGGAGTGGGTGGGGCCCGGCACCGTTGAGCCCGATACGGACCTCCGAGACGGAGTTACCATCGCGCTGGACGTTCGCCGCAACGGTGACGATCGCCGGCGCGGGCTCCTGGTTGCGGGTCTGTTTCAGGTAGGCGGTCTTGCCAGACGGGCCCGTGAGCCTGATCTCGGTCAGGATTTCGTCGTCCTCGAGGACGGTTGTGCCGGGGCCGGTGTAGAACTCCGGCAGGGGCACCCAGCGCTCGTCGTCCTCGCTCCTGAGCCTGAGTTCGGCATCGCGGGCCAGCAGCGCCGTGGCAAAGTCCCCGTACGGGGGCGGCCCGAAGAAGTTGCCGCCCACCGTCGCGACGTTCCGGACAGCCCAGCCGCCGCAGTGCTCAGCGGCCGTCGTCAGCAACTGGTCGTCGACCCGGTCGATGACGTCGGAGTAGGTCACCGTGGCTCCGAGCGTGAGGGTGCCGTCGGCCTCGTCGATGTGATCGAGACCGAGGCTCCTGAGGTCCAGCACCCGCTCGGGGAGCATGTGGCCCTCGTTTATCTGGGGCATCGTGATCGTCCCACCGGAGACGACCGTGACCGACGAGCCGTGCTCGGCGCGCAGCGCGAGCGCCTCGTCGAGTGTGTTCGGTCGGTGGTACTCCTCGACCGCCATATCAGCACCTCCTGGCGGTACCCGTGGGGATTGTGAACATTGCGGGGTAGGGTACAGAACCCGTCC
>CAZLOO010000495.1:0-1942 GCA_964561055.1 uncultured Halobacteriales archaeon | reverse complement strand
GACGGATACAACCCGTGAATATATGAACGGACACACCCCTCTAATAACATGAGGACGACCAAACTGTACTGACCCGGTCCGTCCTCCACGGCGCCAGTTCGGGCGCTACCCCCCATCCCCCCTTTCCTGATGTCGAGCCGACGGCCCGGTGGGTTTTTCTCTCTCCTGTGAACATCCTCCCTCATGGACGTGGAGCTGGTATTGGTCGCCGTGGACGCCTCCAGGTCGGCCGTCGCGAGCGTGGAGGTCGCCGCCGCCATCGCCGACCGCTACGACGCGGGCCTCCACGCGCTGTACGTCGTCGCCCCCGGTTTCGAGCGCTCAGAACAGCTCCAGGTCGCTACCCGCGCCGCCGCTGGAATGCCGCTCACCGAGTCGACGGCCATCGGCTTCTCTACCGACCGACTGGCCCGTCACCCCGGGAACGTGGTTCTTGACGCCGCCGACGAGGTGGGTGCGGACTTGGTCGTGCTCGGCCGTGAGGACCCCTCGCAGCTGCTGGGGAAGGCCGCAGAGTACGTCGTCGGCTACGCCAGCCAGCCGGTGCTTTCGGTCTAACCGCGCCCCCCCGGCCAGCTTCGCGGCCTCAGGCAGCCCCCGGAGCCGTAGCATCGACAGCGTCCCGACGGCAGGGGGGGCCGCCACCGGAAGGAACGCCTACTGCCAGCCGACTGCGTCGACGACAATGGGGACCGGTTGGATGGCGACGGCCGTCAGCAGGAAAGCGATCGTCTGCAGCGTCAGCGCCGTGCTGACGTACGACTCCTCGGACAGTTCGGACACCACTACCGTCTTGGAGAACTACAGAACCATCGTCAGCAGTTCGGCGACGGCGATCAGCGCGCGACGACGGTTCATGAGGCAGGGAGATCACTACCGGAAAGTACGACCCGGGACCGTGCAGCGGGTCTGCACACGCTACTCGGGCGGCTCGCCGCGGGTGACGTACTCCAGCAGCCCCTCACCGGTGACGTCGACCCCCTGGCGGGCGAAAAAGGCGGCTACGTTCTCGCAGTCCCGCTTGAGGAATTCCCGGGCGTTCGGATGGTGGACCGTCACGGCCTGGCCGAGGTCGATGACGTACAGCTCCCCCTCGTGGACGACGACATTGTACTCGCTGAGGTCGCCGTGGATCAGTCCGGCGTCGTACAGTCGGCGGGTGTACTCTCGTACCACCTCGAACGCCGTCTGCGGGTTTTCGATATGGACCTCCGCGAGTCGACGACCCCGTTCGGTCTCCGTGCCGACGTACTCCATCACGAGCACGTTGCGCTCGGCGGCGATGGGCCTGGGCACCTTCACCCCGGCCTTGCGTGCGCGCCGGAGGTTGGCGAACTCCTTTCGCACCCAGGCGAGGACGACCTTCTTTTTGTCCGATCCGATCCCCTCAAATCGGGGATCGCCGTCGAGATACTGGCGCATCTGCCGGAAGTCACTCGCCGATACTCGGTACACCTTCACAGCGACGGTCCCCTCGGGACCGAGCGCCTCGTACACAGCGGCCTCCTTGCCCGTCGAGACGGGTCCGCCGAACGCGTCGATGTAGCCGTCTTGAACCAGCTTGTACAGCGCGGCGTAGGTGGCGTCGTCGAAAACCGAGTCTTCCACCTTGAACTGTTCAGTGTCCTTGATGCGCTTGCGGAACTCCAAGAATTCCCGGTCCTGCCCCCGGGCGATCCGGTCAGCCTCGGTATCGCTGACGTCCAACTCCTCCCACTCGTCGCCGACGCCCTCGACGGCATCCTCCTCGAGGAAGCCGAATCCCTCGTCGGTCATGGACGAGCGCTCCGCGGTGCGGGATGACTCACTCCCGGATATGACCCTCCTCGCGGAGCTGGTCGGCGTCCTGCTTCTCGTAGCGGTGGACGACGTCCGCCTTCTCGTCCTGCCAGTCCCACGGCTCGACGAGCACGACGTCGTCCTCGCGGATCCACACCCGCTT
>CAZLOO010000494.1:0-1949 GCA_964561055.1 uncultured Halobacteriales archaeon | reverse complement strand
GGAGGAAGGTTACCCCCTCCTCGATGACGAGCGGGTCGTTCGTGAACACGGCGACAATGGGCCGTGGCACCAGGAAGATGAGGACTCCGACCGCCGCGAGCACAGCAAACAGCCACCGTGCGGCGACGTAGTTGGCCGCCTCGGCGCGTTCCAACTCGCCGGCGCCGATATTCTGGCCGGTCATCGTCTCCACTCCCCGAGAGACGGCGATGGCGGGGAGGAAAATGACTGAAAGCAGGCGGATACCGATGCCGAATGCCGCCACGACTGGTGTCGAGAACATCCCGACGATCACCAGCAGGGCGTTGATCGACAGCGCCCGGCCGCTCCCCTCGACGGACGCTGGTAGGCCGATGTTCACCAGCTTCGCCGCGTATGACGCGTCCGGCACCATGTCTCCCGGCCGGATGCGCACTCCGCGGATCCCCGACAGCATGATTCCAAGGCCGGCGAACATCGCCAGCCCGCGCGAGAACACGGTCGCGTAGGCGGCACCCTCGATACCCAGTTCCGGGAAGGGGATAGCCGGCAGCAGGGTCACGCCACCGGCGGTCAGTGCCGGCGTCGTGACCCCGAAGATGAGGAGCGGGTCGATTGCGATGTTGAGAACGACGGTGCCGAACATCACCACCATCGGGGTGATGGTGTCACCGTAGCCCCGCATCAGCGCCAGGAAAATAAAGAAGCCGAACGTGAACGGCAGCCCCAGCGAGATGACCTGCAGGTACGCCGTTGCGGGGGCGACCACCGCGGCCGGCGCGCCGAGCAGCACCAGTAGCGGTCGCACGATGACGTAGCCAACACCGCCGAGGAAGGCGCTGGCGAGGAACGCATAGCTCACGGTTTGTGACGCGGCGAACTCCGCCCGCCGGGGCTGATCGGCCCCGGTGTATTGGGCGACGAGCACGCTCCCAGCGGTGGAGACGCCCAGCCCCAGAGAGATGATGAGGAACACCATTGGGAAGCCGAAGGAGATGGCCGCCAACGCCTCCGTCGAGTACCGCCCCAGCCAGAACGTATCCGCCAGATTGTACGCGGTCTGGAGGAGGTTCGTGACGACAATCGGTAGCGAGAGGTACAGCAACGGCTTCCCAATCCCTCCCTCGGTGAGGTTCAACTGGTCTTTCGACTTGAAGATGCTCATACCGGGGCTCCTTCGTTGTCCCCGGGGTCGCTGGAGGAGAGCGTGTGGTCGAGGTACGCCTCCAGCAGCTCACGGGCGGCCCCGAGGTCCTCCTCGAGGGCGACCTGACGGACGTGGGCGCCGTTGATAGTGGTCGCGACGAATCGGGCGACACGTTCGGGATCAACATCGCGGAACTCCCCGCTCTCGATACCGTCGCGCACCGCGTCGGCGACGGTCGCACGCATCGCCTGGTCCCACTCCAGCAGGCGCTCTCGGTACGCCTCGTTGTAGGGAGCCTGGGCTTTTATTTCCAGCAGCGCCGTCGCGAATCCGGTTTCCTCACTGGTGTTGCTCTCGAAGATGGCATCGAGGAAGGCCTGGAGCCGTTCCGGGGGGGCGGCGCCGTCCGCGGCGGCCGTGGATCGTTCGAACCGCTCCAGCAGGTAGTCGAGAAAGGACCGCAGTAGCGCCTCCTTCGTGTCGTAGTGGTAGTGCAGGGCCGCCTTGCTACGCGAGGACTCATCGGCGATACGCTGCATCGTCAGGTCCGCATAGCCGTGCTCGCACAGCGCCCGGTAGGTGGCCTTCATAATCTCCTCAGCGGAGTCGTCGCTCATTCGGTTGTGCTAGCTAACCGGTTAGTCAGTAAGAGTCTTCCGGGACTCTGTCCCCCGTGGGGGTCTGCGGCGCTACTCCGGGCTGCCGCCCTTCTTGTGTGTGATGTAACCGGCGATACGGTTGCGGACGCCCTTGGACTCGACGTCGGTCGTGCGGGACACGACGTCCTTGTTGTGCTCGAAATCCGTCCCGAACGCGTCCGGAT
>CAZLOO010000493.1:0-1954 GCA_964561055.1 uncultured Halobacteriales archaeon | reverse complement strand
TCCGAGCAGTGCACCCCCCCGCAATGGCGGCACTGGTACGGCATGCTCACCTCCCGCCCACACACATCGCACTCTGCCATTATTCCCCGTAGGCGGGTACCGGCTAAGGGGTTTGGGGTCTCGTGCGCGGCCGCGACCGAGCGCCTGGCGCCGTGGCGCAAGCCTCAGGGTCGCGCTCCGCCTACGGTCGGCCATGAGACGGAGCCGGCGATGGGCCGTCCGCCTCCTGGCCGTCGCCGCCCTCGCAGTGCTGTCAACGGGGTCTGCCACAGCCCACGGCGGCAGTCTCGGCGGCGGCCGCACGTCGCTGTCCGTGCCACTGTGGCTGTTCCTGCTCACCGGCGGCGCCGCCGTCGGCGCTTCCTTTCTGCTGGCTTCCTTCGTCACCGACCGGTCGTTCGTCCGCGAGATACACGCCACCGGCCGGCAGCTCCACCTCCCGGAGCTGCTCGTCCCTGTTGCCCGCGCGGTCGGGGTGCTCGGCCTGCTGGCCGTGCTGGTGAGCGGCTTTTTCGGCCCGGTCGAGCCCCTCTCGAACCTGGGCGTGCTCATCGTCTGGGCGGGGTGGTGGGCCGGCTACACGATGTCGACCTACCTGCTTGGCAACTCCTGGCCGGCGCTGAACCCCTGGCGGACCGTCGCCCGCTGGCTGCCAAGTCTCGACCGGGCGTACCCGGCGCGGCTGGGCGCATGGCCGGCGGCAGTCGGCCTGCTGGCGCTGATCTGGCTGGAGGTGGTGAGCCCGCTGGCCGACGACCCCCGGCTGCTCGCGCTCGCCGTCCTCGGCTACACAGTCGCGACGCTCGGCGGCGCGGTCGTGTTCGGCCCGGAGACGTGGTTCGGCACTGTCGACCCGATATCGGCAGTGTTCCGGTGGTACGGCCGCGTCGCACCGATCCAGCGCACCGCCGATGGCCTCGCCCTACGGCTCCCTGGCTCCGCGCTCGGGGGGCTATCCCCCGCGGTCCCGGCGGTGGCCGATGGCGGGGAAACGTCCGGCCCCGGCCTCGACGAGGTCGGGTTCGTCGTCGCGCTGCTGTGGGCGACCACCTACGACGGGTTCGTCGCCACCGAGGCCTGGCGGTCGCTGGCGAGCCCGCTGGTCGCAGCGGGGATGCCGCCGGCGCTGCTGTACCCGCTCGCGCTGGCGGCCGGCTTCGGTGTCTTCCTCGGGGCCTACTGGCTGGCGGCCGACTACGGGCAGCGCTACGCCGACACCTACCGGACGACCGCCGACCTGGCTCGGCGGTTCGCTCCGTCGCTGGTCGCCATCGCCGCCGGCTACCACGCCGCCCACTACTTGGCCTACTTTGTGGAGCTGTCGCCGGCGCTGCTGGGGGTGCTCGCAGGGCCGTTCGGCCCCGCGGTCCCGCAGGTAGCGGTGCTGCCGGCGTGGTTCGGCGTCGTCGGCCTGGTCGCCGTGCTCGTCGGTCACTGGCTGGCGGTGTGGGTAGCCCACGCGACGGCGTTCGAGCTGTTCCCCGGGCGGATGCAGGCCATCCGGAGCCAGTACCCGCTGGCGGCGGTAATGGTGCTGTTCACGATGAGCAGCCTGTTCGTCGTTGCCCAACCGACAATCAGGCCGCCGTTCCTCTGATCATGCGCACCGCACCCACACCGGACGACGCCGATGTCGAGTCCGCCCCCACTTCGGAGGGGCCGTTCGACTGCCGCTACTGCGGGCAGCGGTTCACCCGCGAGGAGTGGCTCGCGCTCCACCGCGGGCTGGAGCACGACGGGCTCACCGCGGAGGAGCAGGCGGCTTTCGAGGCTGCCCGCGAAGCCGAGAACAAACAACTCCGGCTGTTCCGGCTGAAGGCGCTCGGGGCGCTGGTGGCGCTGTACTTCGGCTTCGTGATGGCGTACGCCGTGTTCGGGTGAACTACCCCACCCTACTCGCTCACCGCTTGCGCGGTTCGCTTCTTGAGGGGGGGCTTCCTGCTTCCACGACGCG
>CAZLOO010000492.1:264-1957 GCA_964561055.1 uncultured Halobacteriales archaeon | reverse complement strand
CGCTCGGTCTCGACCTGGAGTTCCCCGCGGCGCTCGCGCACCTCGCCGTCGAGCTGGATGTGGTCGCCCGCCTCGGCCTCCGGGTACGCTCGGACACCGGCCTCCACGAAGGCGGCACAATCGACGGTACCGGTCTCGTCCTGGAGCTCGAAGATCGTCGGCCCGGAGGTCTGGCGGACCCCCGTCACCACCGCCTCCAGCCGCACCGTCTGGCCGACTTTCTCCGAGAGGTCCTCGATGCTGGCCCGCTCCAAGTCGGCGACCGCCACTTGGCCGCCGCTCGACTCGGCGGCACCCGCGTCCCGTTCGGTATCGCCCCGTTCCGGAACACCGGCAGTCCGATCGGCACTGTCCGTATCGGCGCTCCCCTCATCGGCGGTGGACGGGACGGCATCCGCACCGTCGGCATCACCGGTCTCCTCCTCGATGGCGCTCTCACCGGGCTTGGGGCCGCGTCGCGGGCCGGGCGTGACGCGCGGCTCGGCGGCCGACTCCTCGTCAGCACTCTCCGTACTCTCCTCACTTTCCTCGCTCTCTGCGCTCTCCTCGGGCTCGTAGTCGCCAGTAGGGTCGTGGACGAACGAACCGCGGAACTCTTTCTCGGAGCCGCGGATCGACCAGCCAAGGTCTACGTTGCCGTTGTCACGGACGTTCGTCACCTGGACGTACACCGTGTCGCCGGGCTCCCAGTCGAGACTCTCGAGGCGGCCTGGGATCTCCGAGCGGTGGAGCAGGCCGGTCACGGAGCCGATATCGACGAACACGCCGAAGTCGGCGTAGCCGTCTACCCTTCCCTCGTAGAAGGCGTTGATCAGTAGCTGGTCGGGTCGGGAACCGGTAAACCGGAAGACGACGTCCTCTCTGTGGAGCGAGCCGAGCTGGCTCTCCACGTCGTCCCCCGTCACGACGTTGTCGGTCATACCGAGTACAGCAGCCGTGGCCTCAAACGGTTATCGGAATCCGAGCGCCAGTCCGTTGAGCTACCCTTGGCCGACCAGCCGCTCCTCGCCCTCCCAGTACTCCTGGCGGAGCTGGTACTTCTGGACTTTCCCGGTGGCGGTCTCCGGCAGGTCGTCCTGAACGACGATCTGCCGGGGGATTTTGTAGGCGGCCAGCCGCTCGCGGCAGAACGCCTGGAGCCCGTCCTCATCGATGGTGGCGCCGGCTTTCGGCACGACAATGGCGGTCACCGCTTCCCCCCACTCCTCGCTGGGGGTGGGGATGACGGCGGCCTTCAGCACGTCCGGGTGGTCGTAGATGGCGTCCTCTACCTCGATGGAGGAGACGTTCTCCCCGCCGGAGATGATGATATCCTTCTTGCGGTCTTGGATGGCGATCATCCCGTCGTCGTCGATCGTCGCGAGGTCGCCGGTGTGGAAGTATCCTTCCACGCGATCGTTGAACGCCTCCTCCGTGATCTCGGGCTTGTTCAGGTAGCGGTCCATCACCTGGTTGCCTCGGACGACGATCTCCCCGATTGTCTCCCCGTCGTGGGGGACGTCGTTGCCGTCATTGTCCACGACGCGAATCTCCGTGCACAGCGTCGCCGACCCCTGTTTGACCTTCAGCTCGCGGCCCCGCTCGGCCAGCCGCCGGGGGGAGTTGGAGGTGGTGATGATGGGAGCGGTCTCCGTGAGGCCGTAGATCTGAATCACTCGCCAGCCGAAGTCGTCCTCGACGGTCTCGATGGTCG
>CAZLOO010000492.1:0-254 GCA_964561055.1 uncultured Halobacteriales archaeon | reverse complement strand
CTCCCGGTCGCCTGTGGTGACGACATCCGGGTTGTCCTCGTAGTAGTCGATGAGCCGGTTGAGCACGGTCGGCGCGCCACAGAGGAAGGAGACGTCGTACTCCCGGACCCGGCGGAACGTCTCCTCCGGTTCGAAGGCGCGCTGGCAGACGTGTGTGCCGCCCGTGCCGGTGATGGCGTACGTGTGGCCCCAGCCGTTACAGTGGAACATCGGCAGCGTCCACAGGTAGTTGTCGTCGTCCATGATCTCCATGT
>CAZLOO010000491.1:0-1971 GCA_964561055.1 uncultured Halobacteriales archaeon | reverse complement strand
AGGACCTGTTCCAGCAACTCAGCGAGTACTACAACGACGACGCCTACCGCTTCGAGATTCCCGAGACAGAGTTCGAGCAGGTCCGCGAGGAGCTCGCCGAGGAGTACATCGAGCTCGACGTCGTCGACGATCGCGAGGCGTTCTGTGTGGTGAAAGAGCAGTACAGCGAATACGGCGATATCCTCCGGGATTCCGTCGCCTACTGGGAGCGGCGAGGCCAGCGGTTCTTCCTCATGAAGGACGACCTCGCCGTGAGGGAAGCCCTTGAGCGCGGCGCCGAGCGGCTCGAGAACACCGAGTACGTCCTCGGGCTGTAGCCGCGCTTGGCGTCCGGGCTAAGATCAATGCTCACAGCACGTCAGGAACTCGCCAACCAGTTACGTTACTCGCCAGCGGCGGGCACGTCGTGTATCCAGTCGGCCAGCTCATCGACGAGGCGTCGGTCGACGCTGTCGTGCAGGAGCCCGGGGGCGAGCCCGGTCGCCGGCCCCTCGCCGCGCTGGAAGGTGTGGTTCAGCGCCGGACACCAGACGAACGACGTCGTCGCCTCGGGAAGGCTCTCCTGCCATCGCTCGAACGCCGTCTCGAAGGTCGTATCGATCTCCCGGCCCGTCCCGAGCACAAACGTCGGCCCCGAGAGATCCCGAAGCGTCGCCCCGTGGTCGTAGGCGACAAACTCCTCGAGCACGTCGACGGTGTACCCTTGGACACGCTCGGCCCCGCCGAAGTCCTCTTGATCGGCTTTGTCCATCTCGCGGGCCTGCGCCTCGATGGCGTCGCGCTCGGCGTCGGTCAGCCACTCCGCCTCCAGCAACGCCCGGCGGTGGTCACCACGGGCCTCCCAGTAAACCGCGTACGGGGGCGTATCCAGCAGCGCCAGCCCTGCCAGCCCGCCGTGCTCAGCGGCGATTCGCGGCAGTGGGATTCCGCCGAAGCTCCAGCCCGCCACGAACAACCGGTCAGGAGCCACGCCGTCGACGCTAGCCAGCCGTTCGAGGGCCGCGAGCGTGTCCGCGACCATCGTCTTCAGCCCGAGCATACCGTCCTCCCGCGGCACCAGCGTCCGCTCTTCGTACCGGAGCACCGCGACCCCGCGGCTCGCGAGCCCCGTCGCGATGTCTCGGTAGAGCTTGTTCGGCCCCATCGTGTAGTCACGGTCCGTCCGACCGGAGCCCTTCACCAGGACGATACCCGGCACCGGCCCCTCGCCGCCCCCGGTCGGCACGGTCAGGGTCGCGTCGAGGGGGTCAGCGTCGTCGCCGGTTGTGACAGTCACCTCCCGTTCGGTGAACGCCGCGGCGTCGGCGTAGGCCGGCAGCGCGTACGTCTGCTGGAGATCGAGCGCGGTGATGCGGCCCTCAGCGTTTAGTCCGAGTCTGACCGACTGAGTATCGCTCTCGAAGGCCAGTGTGGCATCGACGACGGTCTCGTCCCCGTCGTCGCCGTCCGCCATCGTCACGTCGGCGACCTCCTCGAAGGCGCCGTACTGGCGGGTCAACAGGAGCCGGAGCCGCTCGAGGGCGGCCGTCGGCTGGAGATCGACATCGCCGTGGGTCGGAGCCGTGGCGGCAACCTCCGCGTGGTGGTCAGGAGAAAGGAACTCTGCCGCGTCCTCGACGCTGCCGTCGGCCAGCGAGCGGAGGAACGCCGTGGCGCGCTCGCGGTCGCTGGGAGTCATCAACCAGTCATCACGACGCAACCGACATCACAGTTACCGTGGACGAAATCCTCGCACGTCGAGTCGTAACTCTCGAAAGGCTCTCCGAGTCGACTACTCCGAGGCGTCGTCCTCGTCACCGGCGACGAACTCCGCGAGCGAGCGGTCCGCCGGGCCGACGTCCGTCGGCGGTGCGATCTGCCGCGACTCCAGGTCGAACTCCTCTAACAATCGTTCGGCCCGCTCCGTGATTGAGGGGGCCACGAGGATGCCGCGGACGTCGGCGTCGACGCTCTCGACGTACCGACGGAGCT
>CAZLOO010000490.1:0-1972 GCA_964561055.1 uncultured Halobacteriales archaeon | reverse complement strand
GAGTGGCTGGAGGCGGTGCTGGCGGATGACTGCGTCAACGTGCTGGCGCTGGCCGACGAGCAGGTGGTTGGCCACGCGACGCTGGTGCCGGACGGGGAGGCGTACGAACTCGCCATTTTCGTGCTCGACGAGTACCAGAACGCCGGCATCGGAACGGAGCTGCTGACGGCGCTGCTGGGCGCGGGCCAGAGCGAGGGGATAGAGCGGGTGTGGCTCACCGTCGAGCGGTGGAACGCCCCAGCCCGAGCGCTGTACCAGAAGGTGGGGTTCGAGACGGTGGGGACCGAGAGCTTCGAGCTGAAGATGTCTGCCCTGCTGACGGCCGACTGAGCGGGCAATCGCCGGACGGCCCGCCACTGCGGGCACAACACATATAAGCGATGAATGGACTACGTACCGCTATGTCACGGTCGGCACTGGTGGGGAACGTTACGGCCATGCTGGAAGACGCCGGGTTCCTCGTCAGCGACCGGTGTGCCGTGCGTCCCAAGAGTTTCGACATCGCCGCCCGCCGCGGGGATGACGTACTCCTCGTGAAGATCCTCGGCAACGTCGACTCCTTCGACCGCCAGACCGGCACGGAGATGCGCCGGCTTGGAGAGTACCTCGACGCGACGCCGCTGCTGATCGGCCTACGCACCCGCGACGAGGAACTCGAGCGCGGCGTGGTGTACCTGCGCCACGGGGTGCCCGTGCTGAGTCCGGACACGGCGATGGACTACCTCATCGAGGGGGTGGCGCCGCTGGTGTACGCCGCCCCCGGCGGGCTGTACGTCTCGCTTGACGGGGACGTGCTGGCGGACAAGCGCGAGCAGCGCGACTGGTCGCTGGGGAAGCTCGCGACCGAACTGGGCGTCTCCCGGCGCACCGTCTCCAAGTATGAGGACGGAATGAACGCCTCGGTGGAGGTGGCCGCCAAGCTGGAGGAGCTGTTCGGCGAGCCGCTCGCCACCCCCGTCGACGTCTTCAATCCAGAAGGGATACGCGACGCTGAACCGACACCCGAGGACCCCGCCGCGGACCCAGACGACGAAGGACTGGTGGCGGTGCTCACTCGGGTTGGCTTCGACGTCCACCCGACGAAGCGCTCTCCGTTCAAGACCGTCTCCGAGGACGACTCCGAGAAGCTGCTGACCGGCCACAGCGCGTTCAACCGGGCTGCTGAGAAGCGCGCCCGCATCATGAGCTCCGTGGGCAACGTCACGCGCACCACCTCGCTGTACGTCGTCGACCGGGCCACCCAGGACTCGGTCAAGGACACCGCGCTGGTCGAGCGCGAGGAGATCGAGGACGCAGAGGACACCGACGATCTCCACGACCTCATCCGTGAGCGTGCGGACGCCTAAAGGGGGAGCTGTCGCTCGCTGGCGGGGCGTCCGTGAGGAAACGTTACCTCAGGCGGAGGCTCCGTAGGTCCTCTCGAGGTACGCGACGATGTCGTCAGACTCCGGCATCCCCTCGATGCCGTTGTCGTTGTCCACCAGCACCGGTACGCCGGTCTGGCCGCTCACCCGCTCAACCTCGTCGCGCTCGGAGTGGGACCGCGGCACCATATGCGACTCGTACTCCAAGTCCAGTTCGTCCAGCTTCCGCTTGACCTTCGCGCAGTAGGGACAGCCCTCCAACTCGTACAGTTCTAAGTTCGACATCAATATGCTGTACGCTCTCTGCCGGCAAAAGCCCGACGACCCTGTGCGTTGGCGCCGTCAGAGCGGCGCTACGCCAGGGTGTTGGTCCGCACGAAATAATACACCACGACCAGCCCCGCCAGCACCCACTGGCCGGCGTGGACGTCCCTCCACTCCCCGCGGACGGCCTTCACGAGGGGGTACGAGAGGATGCCGGCGGCGATACCGGCCGCGATGGAGGCGGTCAGTGGCATCGCCGCGATGGTGAGCCCGGCCGGGACGGCGTGGGTCGGGTCGTCCCACTGAATGTCGACGACGTTGCGCAGCATGAACACCGCCACCAC
>CAZLOO010000489.1:0-1983 GCA_964561055.1 uncultured Halobacteriales archaeon | reverse complement strand
TCCGTTTTCGTGGTGTCGATCTCTATCTCGCCGCGGTGAATCTTCGCGCCGTCCTGGGCGACCTTCTCCGCCAGCACCGCGCACTTGATTCGCATCGGCGATATCTCCACCCCGAGCATGTCGACGACGTCGTCCCGGTCCATCTCCGCCAACTCGTCTAAGGTCGTCCCGTGGAGCTGGCCGGTCAGCATCGACGCCGACGCCTGGGAGATAGCACAGCCGTCTCCGGAAAACGCCACCCGCTCTATCGTTTCCCCGTCGTCGGCCAGCATGACGTCCATCCGGATGCGGTCCCCACATTGGGGGTTTTCCCCCACGTGGCTGAACGTCGCGTCCTCAAGCTCCCCGTAGTTGCGCGGGTTCTTGTAGTGATCGAGGATCTGCTGGCGGTACATGTCCGAGCCACCGATACCCATATTCGGGGTAGCGGAGCGTGGCGCAAAAGGGTTCCGTCGCCGTTTTCCCGCCGTCGCCCCCGGTCCCGGTGTGAGCAGTCCTCCGCGTCCGCGGCTCACCCGCGAGGGGCGCCGCGCCGTCGGGCTCGCGCTGTGGCTGGTCTGGAGCGTCGCCGCCGGCGTCCGCTACCTCGACGGCGCCCCTCTCCAGGCAGCAGGGCTGGTGGTTCTGGGGGCCGCCAGCGTGGTGCTGTTCGTTCGCTGGGGCAACCGCCGGGCGCGCGAGCGCGAAGGGATCGAGTGGACGCCCGGGGCGGGCGGGGACGACAAGGATGAGAAGTAGCTACGCGAACAGCTGTCGGGCGCCGTCGACGGCCTCCACGAGGCGGTCGACCTCCTCGCGGGTGTTGTACAGGTAGAAGGAGGCCCGTGCCGAGGCCGGTACACCGAGTTTGTCGTGTAGCGGCTGGGTGCAGTGGTCGCCGGCCCGGACTGCGACGGCATAGTCGTTGAGGATGCTGGAGAGGTCGTGGGCGTGGACACCGTCGAGGTTGAACGACACCAGCCCGCCGCGGTCGTCTCCGGGCGGACCATACACCTCGACGTCGTTCTGCTCGGTGAGCCGGTCGTAGGCGTACTCCGCGAGCGCTTCCTCGTGGCGCTGAATCCGTTCCAGGCCGACGTCATCGAGGTAGTCACACGCCTTCGCAAGCGCGATGCCCTGACAGATCACCGGTGTCCCGGCCTCGTACTTCCAAGGGAGTTCCTCCCAGGTGGAGTCCTCGAAGGTGACTTTCCGGATCATCTCCCCGCCGTACAGGTACGGCTCCATCCCCTCGAGGATGTGCTGCTTGCCGTACAGCACCCCGATGCCGGTAGGGCCACACATCTTGTGCCCCGAGAAAGCGACGAAGTCAGCGTCCATCTCCTTGACGTCGACAGGTCGGTTGGGCACCGACTGAGCGGCGTCGACGAAGATGTACGCGTCGTGGTCGTGGGCCAGGTCGGCGAGATCGCCCACCGGATTCACCGTCCCCAAGGCGTTCGAGACGTGGACGACGCTTACCATTCGAGTGTCGCCGTCGATCAGTTCCCGGGCGTGCTCCATATCGAGGTAGCCGTCCTCATCGATGCCAATGTAGCGCACCTCGGCACCGTTGCGCTTGGCGATCTGCTGCCAGGTGACCAGCGAGGCGTGGTGCTCCATCTCTGTGAGCACAACGTTGTCGCCCGGGCCGAGCTCGTTCAGTCCCCACGCGTAGGCGACGAGGTTCATCGACTCTGTGGTGTTCTTCGTGAACACCACCTCCTCGCGGCCGTCGGCGCCGACGAACTCCGCGACCCGGTCGTGGGCCTCCTCGTAGGCGATGGACGCCTCCTGACTCAGCTGATGAAGCCCGCGATGAACGTTGGCGTTGTACCCACGATAGTACTCCGCGATGGCGTCGATCACCTGATCGGGGGTCTGGGAGGTGGCGGCGTTGTCCAGATACACCAGCTGTGTCCCGTCGAACTCGCGTTGGAGTATCGGAAAGTCCTCCCTGATGCGCTCAACATCGAGCGGCTCGCTGACGCTGGTTCCCATTAC
>CAZLOO010000488.1:0-1991 GCA_964561055.1 uncultured Halobacteriales archaeon | reverse complement strand
GCTGCTCGGCGACTGCCTCGATGGCCCGCGCCCCGCGCTGGCCGTGGACGTCGATTACCTGCTCGGCCACCCCGGCCCCCAGCTCTCCGGCCTCCTCGAGAGCGGCCTGCCACTCCTCGACGGCTGTCACGGGCGACGGTTCGACGCCCCCGAACAAAACCGGTTCGGTGGTATAGGGGTCGACGACCGTCGAGACTGTCCGGCCCGGGACCGATGTCGTCCGGTTTCTGATCGGTGCCGTCTCCCCCTTACGGCGCGGCCCGCTCTAACACAACTTCCGGGTAGCGTTCCCCGCCGATGACAGTCTCGGCCTCGCCGGTTTCCTCGTAGCCGCTCTCCTGATAGAACCGTCGCCCGGCCTCGTTAGCCGCCAGAACGGTCGCCCTCAGGCGGATGCTGTCCGCCGCCAGCCGCTCCTCGATGGCCGACAGCAGTGCTCTGCCGATCCCTTCGCGGCGCCGGTCCGGATCGACGTATAGCCGTAGAATGGTGCCGATCCCTTCGGTCTGGCTGATGACGCCGTGGGCGAAGCCGACTATCCCGCCGTCCTCGGCCACAACAACCGGCGAGTCGTCGCTGGTCACCTCCGTGCGCACCCGCTCGTCACTGTACCAGTCCCGGACGGCCTCTTCGGCAGTCTCCTTCGTGAGGATATCGTAGTCGGCAGCCCAGGCCCGCTCGGCAATCTGCTGGATGCCGGGGACATCCGCCTCCGTCGCGTCGCGCACGTTCATGTGTCACCGTACCGTGACGGAGGAATTTAGGCCTGTGGCTGGCCCGTCCTCCCGCGAGCGGGCTTAAACGTGTTAGCTGACACAGGATAAGGGTCTATACGTCGCCACCTTCCACAGGCGCCATGGGTCGCCGCGACGACGGGGGCAAGGCGTGATCGCCGAATGTCTCCTCGTCGAACTAGTGGTATCCGACGACGGCTGCCCGCTGGCCGACGCGACCGGCGCGGTGCCGGTCGCCGTCGAGGCGCGGGCACCACAGCTCCGGGCCGATGGTTCGGCACTCTTAGGGTTCAGCGCAACTGACGACGGTAATCGGCTGGCCGAGACCCTCGACGCCGACGACCGAGTGCACCATCTGCACCGGGCGCGCACCGACGGCCCGGCGAACTTCCGGTGTCTCTCCGAACAACCCTGTGTAGTCCACGACCTGGTCAGCGCCGGCCTACTCGTGGAGCACCTCACCTACCGGGGGGGTCGCGCTCGGGTTCAGGGGGCCGTGATCGGCTACGACACGCTGGAGTCGGTGATGGAGCGCACCGACGACACTGTCGGGGTGGGCCTCGAACGGGTGAGCCCCCTTGACGGCGAGGAGGACAGCCCCGTCGCCGCCCGCTGGGACCTCACCCCCCGCCAGGAGGAGGCACTCCGGGCAGCCCACCAAGCGGGCTACTTCGAGGTACCTCGGGACGCCGACGCCGGCGAGGTAGCCGCAACGCTCGGCATCGGGAAGTCGGCCTTTCTCGAGCGGCTCCGCCGGGCCGAGCGCTCGCTGTTCGCCGAACTGCTGAACTGAGTTACTCCACGTCGCGAACCGTCAGCACCGGCACCGGCGACCGCCTGACCACCGCCTCCGCAACGCTCCCGAGGTGATACTTCCCAGGACCGTGGCGCCCCCGGGTGCCGACGACGATCACGTCCACGTCGGCCTCCTCCGCGTACCCAAGGATGCAGTCCGCCGGCGTCCCCCGCCGAACGGCGGTCACCACTGGGCGGTCGATCCCGCCGGCGATGTCCGCCAGTGCCTCGCGCAGGCGTGATTCCTCCCTGCCGTCGTCGTCCTCGTCGACCACCGACAGCGCGTGAAGGTCGGCGTCGAAGCGCTCTGCGAGGTCCGTCCCTCCCTCAACGGCCCCCGCCGCGCTCTCGCTCCCGTCGGTCGCTATCAGGACGGTGTTGAACATGGCCGCCGGTTGAAGCCCGCCCGTCAAGTAGCCGGCGGGGCGCATCGGGAAGTTCCCCTGCTATCAGGACGGATAC
>CAZLOO010000487.1:0-1992 GCA_964561055.1 uncultured Halobacteriales archaeon | reverse complement strand
CAACTACTCGCTTTTCATCGTCCCGACGGACACGGACGGCTACGAGGCCGAGCACATTCCCGAGAAGATGGCCATGCGCGCCTCCAAGCAGGCCCACGTCCACCTGGACGGCTGCCGGGTCCCCGAAGAGAATCTCATCGGTGTCGAGGGAGCCGGCTTCTACATGTTGGCGGAGTTCTTCAACCACGGCCGCGTCGTCGTCGGTGGGCACGGACTCGGCCTCGCGGCCGCCGCCATCGAGGAGGCCTGGGAGTTCGTCCACGGACGGCAGGCCTTCGGGCGGGACGTCTCGGAGTTTCAGGCCGTCCAGCACAAGCTGGCTGATATGCGGATGCGATTCGAGTCCGCCAGGGCGCTGGCCTGGCGGGCCGCCGACAAGGTGGCCGACGGCCAAAACGCCGGCCTATGGGCTGCGATGACGAAGGCGACGGCGACCGAGACCGGCACGTTCTGTGCCGAGCAGGGGATGCAGCTCCACGGCGGCCGCTCCGTGCTGACCGACCGCCGCATCGCGCGGGTCTACCGCGACGTCCGCATCCCGGTCATCTACGAGGGTGCAAACGAGGTCCAGCGCAACCTCGTGTACAGCCAGGCTGGGTACGACTGACGGCGAAAAGCGTATACTCCACTGCCGGCAAGCCCGGCCATCGCTCCCCGTGGGCGATATGGTTGTTTTCTTCGGTGTCCCTTTCTCCGTCCAGCCGTGCGGGGGTAGCGCGGCTCGAGGATCAGATGGACTCTATCGGCAGCGAACGCCGCTGTGACGAGGTCGAATCGGCCGACTGAAGATGCCGCTCAACCGCATGCTCGGCGCCGGGATGGTTGGTATCGGGCTACTGGTAATTGTCGCGGGTCTCTAGTCCGCGGCCGCCACCCCCGCGTTCTCCGTCGGCCCCAGCCGCCGCTCCAGCGCGAACAGGCCGACTGCGATAGCGAGACAACCGACGACGAGCGTCGGCCACAGCAGCCGGTCCAGCCCGGCGTCGAAGAACGCGCCGCCGATCACCGGCCCGACGCCGAAGCCGAGCCGTTTAGCCACCTCCAACAGTGATAGTTGTGACCCCCGCTCGGCGTCCGTTCCGAGGTCGCTCATCAGCGCGGTCGCCAGCGGGGAGTGGAGTATCTCCCCCAGCGTCCGGAGCACGAGAAAGGCGCCCACAAGGCCGACCCCGAGCAGGATGCCCGTCCGGTAGGAGGCGGCGATTGCGACGAAGGAGACGGCCCACAGCCCGGCTGAAACGACCAGTCCCCGGGTGCGCCGCCACCCCGATACCCGGTCGACGATCGGCAACTGCAGCAGGACGATCGTCAGCGGGTTGAGCACGTAGAGCAGGCCGATCTCCGACTCCGCAAGGCCGAAACGCTCGGCGGCCAGCACCGGAACCGTTGCCTGCATCTGGGCATACATGACCGCGAAGCCGACGTTGAGCACGGCGAGCGCGAACACCCGCCGGCGGGTGACTGCCCGGCCCCACCGGCGGAGTCCCCGGCGCGTGCGGACGAGGATTCCATCTGCCGCACTGGCACTCGCACCGCCCTCTCGAACCCGGGGGAGGGCGACGAGCAGGACAGCGGCGACGACGCCGCTCGTGGCGCCGTCAGCGACGAACACGGAGGTGCGGGCAAGGTCGTACAGTACCCCACCTAAGACGAACCCGCTGCCGAAGCCGACATTGTTAGCGACCTTCAGCAGGCCGAACGCGCGGTCGCGCTGTTCTCCGGGGGTGAGGTCGGCGACCATCGCCTGCGCGGCGGGGGTGTACAGCCCCACGGTGAAGCCGGCGGCCGTCGCGACGGCGACGAACCCGGGGGCGTCGGTCACCAGCGCGTAGGCCGCCAGCGTGGCCGCCGAAGTCCCCATCCCGGCGACCATAACCGGCTTGCGGCCGCGGCTGTCGGCAGCGTATCCTCCGACGAGCGTGCCGGCGGCGGTGGCGACGTTGTTCGCCAGCAGGCCAAGGCCGACAACGCCCAGCGGGATGCCCAGAAACA
>CAZLOO010000486.1:0-1992 GCA_964561055.1 uncultured Halobacteriales archaeon | reverse complement strand
GAAGCTCCAGAGTCACTCGGTGACCTGCGCCACCAACTTCGTCCAGCACGCCGGTATCACCGCACTGGAGGAGTGTGACGAGTTCGTCGCGGAGATGCGCGACTCCTTCGCCGAGCGCCGGGAGATGCTGGCGGAGCTGCTCGCCGAGGAGGGGGTCGACGCCCCCTTCGGCGACGGCGCGTTCTACCTGATGCTCCCCGTCGCCGAGGACGATCAGACCTGGTGCCAGGAGGCCCTGAAGGAGGCCCACGTCGCCACTGTCCCGGGCAGCGCGTTCGGGACGCCAGGCTACGCCCGCATCTCCTACGCGGCCAACGCCGACCGGCTCCGGGAGGCCGTCGAGCGGCTGACCGGGGCGGGCTACCTCCCCAGCCGGTAGCGCACGGCGTTCACCGCGGCCAGCGAGTCGACGTGGTCCCCCTCGGGCACCGACAGCACCTCTTCACCGTCCACCGATACTTTGAATTGCGGCAGCCCCTCGCGGGGCCGGATGGTAACCGACTCCGGCGCGAGCACGTCCCCCATCTCCCTGAGGATGAGCTGTCGAGCCGTCGCAGCCTTCGTCGTCAGACCGCAGGTCCCGCAGTACTCTATCGACACGTGGGACATGAACGTTCATTACAGTTCACGGCTTTTCAACCCCCGGCGGCTGGCAAGCTTTGTTCGCGGCCGGGCGGCTGATTTATGTATCGGCGCCCGGTGACGAGGATATGCGCATCGCCATCCTCGCCCATGAGAAGTTCCCCGACCGGGCAAAGACCGCGGTCGGACTGCTCCGCTACGGCGACCACGAGGTGGTCGCAGTGCTGGACCGCGAGGGCGCCGCCCCTGACGCACGAGTCGCCGACCACCTGCCGGACGTCCAAGACGCCCCCATCGTCGGCAGCATCGACGACTGTCCGGCTATCGACGCGCTCGTCGTCGGTATCGCCCCTATCGGCGGCGGCTTTGACGACTCCTGGCGCCCGGACGTCCGGGGTGCGCTTGAGCGCGGCGCCGACGTGTGGGCCGGCCTCCACTCCTTTCTGGCCGACGACGAACAGTTCGCGGCGCTCGCCGACGAGTACGGTTGTGAGCTGTGGGACGTCCGCCGGCCCCCCGACGATCTAACCGTCGCCGACGGAGTCGCGCGGGACCTCGACGCCGAGGTAGTGCTCACCGTCGGCACGGACTGCTCGGTGGGGAAGATGACCACCACGATGGAGTTGCTAGAGGCGGCTCGCGAGGCCGGCCTCGACGCTGGCTTCGTCCCAACCGGACAGACTGGGGTAATGGTCGACGGCGCCGGTGTAGTAGTCGACAGGGTGGTGAGCGACTTCACCGCCGGCGCTGTTGAGGGGATGCTGCTCGAGCGTGCCGACCACGACTACCTGTTCGTCGAGGGGCAGGGATCGATCACGCATCCGGCATACTCAGCGGTGACCTGTGGTATCCTCCACGGGTCGATGCCGGACGCGCTGGTGCTGTGTCACGAGGCCGGCCGGGAGGTCGTTCACGGTTACGAGTCGTTTGACCTGCCGACTCCCGCCGAGAGCGCCCGGCTGTACGAACGGCTGGCGGAGCCGGTCAGCCCGACCCATCTCGCCGGCGGCGCATTAAACACCGCTGGGATGGAGCCGGAAGCCGCGCGGGACGCCGTCGCATCGTTCGGCGACGCTATCGGTGCGCCCGCGGTCGACCCCGTACGTGACGGCGCCGAGGAGCTGATCGCGGCCGTCGTGGGGAATGGATGAACGTCTCCTTCGAGCGCTTAGAGCTCCCGCTGGACCGAGCGTTCACCATCGCCCGCGGGACAACGGAGGTTGCGGAGAACGTCGTCGTCCGGCTTGAACATGAAGGAACGACCGGCGTCGGCGCCGCCGCCCCCGCCGCTCACTACGGGGAGACCGCGGAGACGGTTGCAGCGGTCCTCCCGGACCTGCTCGCCGCGGTGGAGGACGTCGACCCGCTGAACCTCGACCGGGCCGAGCGGGCGATGCGCGAGACCGTCCG
>CAZLOO010000485.1:0-2001 GCA_964561055.1 uncultured Halobacteriales archaeon | reverse complement strand
GTTCCTCTATGACTACTTCGGCTGGGAGTACCCCCACGTGACTCACTGGGGCCGCATCCAGCTGGACGCCTACGACGTGCCGATGAGCACCTCTACGATCAGCGAGCTGATCGAGGCAGGCGATCTCGACGGGTGGGACGACCCCCGCGCGCCGACGCTGGCAAGCCTGCGCCGGCGGGGTATCCGTGGAGAGGCCGTCGTGGAGGCGTTGATAGAGCTGGGCACCTCCACCAACGACGTTGACCTCTCGTTGTCATCTATCTACGCGGCCAACCGGGAGCTCGTCGACGACGACACCGACCGGGCGTTCCTAGTTCGCGACGGAGTTTACAAGCCAGTGCTGGGCGGGCCGGCAGCCGGTGAACCGCCGGTCCACCCAGACCACGAGGAGCGGGGCCGTCGCCACGTTCCCGTTGAGGAGGGGGTGCTCGTTGAGCCCGACGACGTCCCCAGCAACGGGGAGCGGGCGTGGCTGAAGGGGTACGGCTGCGTGCGACACACCCGCGACGCCTTCGAGTTCACCGGCGACGGCATTGAGGCCGTCCGCGAGGAGGGGGTGCCGGTCGTCCACTGGGTGCCCTCGGGGGACAACGTCCCGGTCCGGCTTCGGACGATGGACGGCGACGAGTTCGGTCGTGCCGAGCCGGGACTGGCCGACTACGCCCCCGGCGATCTGTTGCAGTTCGAGCGGGTCGGCTTCGCACGGGTGGACGCGCTGCCGGCCACCCCAACCGAAGAGGCACCCGCGGTGCTGTACTACAGCCACCCCTGAAGCCGGCGTTCTCAGTACTGTTGGCCGGCCCGGATCGGCGGTAGAGCTTTAGGCTCCCCTTGGCAAGAGCGGACCATGCCGATCGATCCGAACTTCGAGCAGAACCGCGAGGTCGTAGACGAGCACGAGGGCCACGAGGTGTGGGGACCCGTCGAGGAGCCGGAGACGCTCGGGATCCACGGTACTCACGTCGCCGTGGATTTCGACATCTGTCTCGCCGATGGCGCCTGTCTTGAGGACTGTCCCGTCGACGTGTTCGAGTGGGTCGACTCTCCGGGCCACCCGGAGAGCGAAATAAAGGCCGATCCGGTCCACGAGGCTCAGTGTATCGACTGTATGCTCTGTGTCGACGTCTGTCCGGTCGACGCTATTGACGTCGACCCAGGTCGAGCGGGGCGCATCTAAGGGTTCGGCGAGATTCTGTCGGTCCCTGAAGGACCCGTCGTCGGCGAGACGACCTGAATCTATAAGTAGACGCTCGTCCCCGGGTCCTAGTTGGAGCTTCATATGGACACGTTCGTGCTAACAAAAGGCGTCCCCGACTTCAGGGAGGGTCAGGTGTCCTTCGACGAGGACGGCCACCTGGAGCGAGGGAAGACGCCAACCGTGATGAACCCGAACGACGAGCACGCGCTCCGCGCGGCGCTACAGACACGGGTGCGCCACGGTGGGACGGTACGCGTGCTGAGCATGGGCCCGCCGGGGTACAAGGAGGTGCTCCAGGAAGCGATGGAGACCGCCTACGCCGATGACCTCACCCTCGTCTCGGACCGGGAGTTCGCAGCCGCCGACACCTGGGCGACCGCGATAACTTTAGGGACAGCTATCGAGCACCTCGGCACTCCAGACCTGGTGTTCGCTGGGTTCAAGACCGCCGACGGTGAGACCGGCCACACCGGGCCACAGACCTGCTGGTGTCTTGGACTGCCGGTGGTCACCCACGTGGTCGCGCTGGATATCGACCCAGAAGCCGGACGGCTCCGCGCCCAGCGGCTCGTGGAGGGCGATGTCGAGGAGATCGAGACCGTGGCCTGTGACCTGCCGGCGTTCGTCGTCACGGATCCCGAGTTCGAACCCAGCTACCGGACGGCCGGCGAGCGTCTTGAGCACAAGGCCCTCCGGGGTCGGGCCCGCGAGCGGGCGGAGGACTACGAGGATCACCTCACGATGCTTGACCACGAACAGCTGAACCTGGATCCGGACTACGTCGGCCTGGACGGCTCGCCGAC
>CAZLOO010000484.1:0-2008 GCA_964561055.1 uncultured Halobacteriales archaeon | reverse complement strand
GTTCATCTCCCGGCTGCTCGGGATGGGCGACCTGAAGCAGCTCGCCGAACGCGTCGAGCGGGCGATGGAGGAGTCCGTCAAGGAGGAGGAGGACTGGGACCCCGAGGACCTGATGGAGGGGAGCTTCACTCTGAAGGACATGCGCAAGCAGATGCGCGCGATGAACCGGATGGGGCCCCTCGACCAGGTGATGGACATGATTCCCGGGTTAGGTGGGGGAATCCGCGACCAGCTGCCGGACGACGCGATGGACGTCACCCAGGAGCGGATGCAGGACTTCGATGTGGTGATGGACTCGATGACCGAAAAGGAGCTGGAGAACCCCCGGTCGATCGGCGCCGAGCGGGTGCGGCGCATCGCGCGGGGGTCGGGCAAGTCCGAGGAGCGAGTTCGGGAACTGCTGGAGCAACATAAAATGATGGAGCGGATGCTGAAGCAGTTTCAGGGGATGGGGGACGCGGACATGCAGCGCATGATGAAACAGATGGAGGGCGGCGGCGGTGGCGGGATGGGCGGAATGGGCCCGTTCGGCGACTGAACGACTCCTTTTTGTCCGCCGGCCGCGCGGTAGCCGGTAATGAGCGTCCGCGAGGTAGCCGTCAGAGCCTACCGCGAGGGGGTACCGGCGCTGTCGGCCAGCGTCGTCGGCGGCCTGCTCGCGGGGGTGGTGCTCGGCGGAATGCGCGCGGAGCTGAAGGCCGTCCCGGGGCTGCTGGTGCTGGTGCCGGCACTACTCGCGACCCGCGGGAACGTGTACGGCTCACTGGGCGCCCGGGTGGCGACTGCGCTCCACCAGGGGCTGGTAGAGCCACGCCTCGGAGCTCGCGACGAGCGGCTGGCCCGCGCGATCGCGGCCGCCATCGCCAACGGGCTGCTGGCTAGCAGTCTCGCCGCCGTGGCTGCGTATCTCGTGCTCAGTGGGCTGGGTCAATCCAGCGCTCCCCTGTGGACGCTGGTGGCCGTCGCCGTGGCGTCGGGGTTGCTCTCCGGGGTGGCGTTGTCGGTGGTCGTTGTGACAGCCGCGTTCGCGGGCTATCGGCGGGGGTACAACCCGGACACCATCGTGGCGCCGGTGGTTACCACCGCGGGTGACGTCTTCGGGATCAGTTTCCTGTTAATCGCGGTCAGGGCGGTGCTGGCGCTGTGAGCACCGACTGGACCGTCCGGGCAATAACACGGGCGACGCTGCCGGTATTGCTCGTGCTGACAACGGTGGAACTGGGCAGCGGACTCGTGCTCGGCGGGTTTGAGGACACGCTGCTGCGGTTCCCCGCGCTGTTGGTGCTAGTGCCGGTGACAATCGGCACGGCGGGCAACCTCGGCAGCGTGCTGGCCGCACGGCTGTCGACCGCGCTGCACTTGGGCACCCTGGCGTTCAACTCCGACGACGACCGGCTGGTTGGCAACGCGCTCGCGACGGTCGCCCTGTCACTGAGCGTGTTCCCCCTCGTCGGGATCGGGGCATGGACGCTGGCGGCGGTCACCGGGGGCGGGGAGCTCCCGCTGGCGACCGTCGTCGCGGTAGCGGTCACCAGCGGCGTCGTACTGGCGGTATTAGCGGTCGGGGTGACGCTGACGGCCACCTACGCCGCCTACCACTACGGCCTAGACCCGGACGATGTGGTCATCCCCGTCGTCACCAACGTCTGTGACGTCCTCGGCGTGTTGGTGCTGTTCGGGGCCGTGCGGCTGCTGGTGGGCTGACCGGGGAACTCGAATTCGCGGTGTCGTCACAACAACCCTCAAACCGGACATTTCGACGGCCAGGAGGATGTTCCGGACTCCGCCGACCGTCGCGACCTCGTCGGGTTCGAGGGACGACCAGTCACACACGGGGGAAGACAACACATCACATATTTTTCTACAGGCCCGGGTTTGAGCGATACCAACAGGAACTTTTATGAACAATACAGCCATCGGGTGGGACACCGGGAACCACCGGCCGCGCCCGAAGGCGCGAGTGCGACCGCACACATGAGCTCGAACACACAGCCGACGACGGAACGCG
>CAZLOO010000483.1:0-2009 GCA_964561055.1 uncultured Halobacteriales archaeon | reverse complement strand
GGAAGGTCCGCTTCGGCGACGTGGACGCGGCCTTCGAGGAGGCCGACCACGTCATCGAGGGGGAGTACTCCACGAAACCCATTGAGCAAGCGCCCACCGAGACCACCAGCGCGACGGCGGTCCCGAAGGAGAATGGCCGGTACAAGGTGTACTCGAATACTCAGGCGCTGCACTTCTGTCACGGGGTCACGGCGGACACCTTGGACATCCCGCCGAGCAAGCTCCAGTTCGTCGGTGGCACCGTCGGCGGCGCCTTCGGCGGCAAGACGGACGTGATCGTCGAACAGCTCGCGACCCTCGCGGCCAAGGACACCGGCGTGCCGGTTCGCTACAAGTTCTCCCGCGAGGAGGAAATGAAGGTCTCCTCGCCGCGGGGGGCCTGGAAGCTGGAGTACAAGGACGGCGTCAACGACGACGGCGATATCATCGCCCGGCAGGTGACAAGCTACGCCGACGCCGGCGCCTACAACCGGCACTCCCCCTACGCCGTGACGAAACAGGCCGCCAACGTCGGCGGGCCCTACACCATCCCGAACGCGAAGTTCGACTGCTACTGCGTGTACACGAACAAAACCCCGAGCAGCTCGATGCGCGGGTTCGGCGTGACGCCGTGCTCGTTCGCCATTGAGCTTCAGATGGACAAGATCGCCGACGAGGTCGGGCTCGATCCCTGGGAGCTCCGGTTCACGAACGCCTACCAGAACGGGGACATGAAACCACATCGTAAGGAGGTCCACGACGCGACCCTGATTGAATCGATGCAGGCGGCCGCCGAACTGGCGGACATCGACCTGCCGGAGGAGTACAAGCGGATGAGTTCGAACGGGGGTGGTGCCTGATGGCGAAAGAGCGCGGCCGCGGCTTCGCGGCCGTCAACTACCCCACCGGGATGAACCTGGGCGGTGACCCCACCCAGGCGATCATCCACGCGACCGGGGCGGGCAACTTCGTCCTCACGCTGTCGAGCACCGACCTCGGGCAGGGTGTGAAGACGGTCGCGACCCAGATGGCCGCCGAGGCCATGGGCGTCCCCGCCGAGGACGTCGTCGTTGACACCGGCGACACGGACACCGGTCCGTTCTGCATGGGGACGTTCGCGAGCCGCACCACCCACCGGGTTGGAAACGCGATCATCGAGGCCGCCGACGAGGCCAAGGAGGTGCTGTTCGAGGCGGCCGCACAGAACCTCGAGGCCGACGTCGAGGACCTGGAGATGGACGGCGAGGGGAACATCCAGGTGGTCGGCGTGCCCGAGCGGTCAATCAGCATCACTGAGGCCTCGGAGATCGCCCAGTTCGAGCAGGGCAAGAGCGTCGCCGGTCGGGGCGCCGGCTGGCGGCCGCTGAGCGAGGTCGACCCGGAGACCGGCGAGATGGACCCCGACTCGACGGAGGCCCACGCGTGTATCGTCGCCGACGTCGAGGTCGATACGGAGACCGGCGAGGTGGACGTCCTGAGCCTGAAGGCCGTTTACGAAATCGGCCAGATGATCAACCCCGCGCTCGTCGAGGGGCAAATAAAGGGCGGCGCCTGGATGGGCATGGCCCACGCCCTCTACGAGACGACCGACCCGTACTACCCCTCGACCGACCACAAGCCGGGGAACTTCGGGGAGTACCCGCTACCCGGGCCGGCGGAGGTGCCGGACATCGAGTACGAGGTGCTGGAGATTCCCGCGGAGTCGGGCCCCTACGGGGCCAAGGGGATCGGCGAGATGGCGGCCACGCCGCCGATCCCTGCGATCATCAACGCGGTCAACGACGCCGTCGGCGTGCGGCTCACCCACTTCCCCGTCACCCCCGAGGACGTCCTCCGGGCGATGGAAGAGCAGGATGGCGCCGCCCGGACCGACGCCTCCGGGGCCGTCGCCGGGGACGACGACTGACCCTTCCCGGCGATGGCTAGGATCGTCGACCTCTCTGTGACGATCGGCGAGGACACGCTGAGCCCGCCATCGGTCGACAAGGCCCTGGAGCTCACCACCCACACGATGGACGGGGAGAGCCACT
>CAZLOO010000482.1:0-2010 GCA_964561055.1 uncultured Halobacteriales archaeon | reverse complement strand
CAGCCGACTGTAGATCGGCTTGTCCCCCGTTCAAATCGGGGAGGGCGGACTGGTTCTTAAGACCCGTGAACAGAGCGAAGGCTGACGGGCGTGATTGATCTACTGAATCCGTGAGCCGGACCGCCTCACAGTGCTCGGACCGGGAGCAGACTCCCTCTCCCGCTGTCCGACTTTGTCACCTGCTGGTGTCGACAGCGTGTGACTGCCACCGACTCCTCAGTCCTTCGCATCCCTAACGAACGCCTCCCCTTGGTCGGTGAGCCACCAGGCGACCCCCTGTCCGACGGGCTTACTCTCCAGCAGGTCGCGCTCGCGGAGCTTCCGGAGGCGCTTGTACGTCCCCGTCTCGCCGATGGGGAGACGCTCGGCGACCTCCGGCGCCGACAGCACGGGGTCCGCGCTCGCCGCGAACACATTGAGTATTTGTTCATCCGAGACGACGGGCTTGCGGCCGCCCATACACGATACACTGTGCCCTCCGGAAAGTATCATGCGGTGTGAAAGATAGTTTGTGGAATAACTGGTTATGCCGCAGTAATTAAGTGGCGGGTCGGTCAAAATAACGGCGACGATTCGGGCCGGGAGCCCGCCCGCGGTGGGGGGAATCCGGGCGGGATCGTCACCGCGACGGTTCCGCCCCGGACACTCTCTGGACCTGTTCCGGGGGCGTGGCCCCCGCTCTTTGCTCCCCCAGGGGGCACACGGCCGCCGTTCGCTGGCGGCGACGGCGGCCAGTCGGGCCGCTCGCGGTCATCTCTGACGCTCCGTCGCGGGAGCCGTGCGTCCGGCCCGCTCGGCCAGCTCGATTGCCACCTCGGCGGTCCGTTCGCGGAGCACTGCCCGCTCGACGGACATGAACTCCCGAGGGCGCGCGTCAAGCAGGGCGACCGTGCCGACGGGATGACCACCGACCGACACCGGCCGGCCGAGATACGACCGCAGGCCCAGCCGATCGGCCACCACCGAGGATCGGCCCCTGGCGTCGGTCTCCAGGTCCGGGAGTTCCAGACAGTCCTCCGCCAGCAGGGTGTGTGCACACACTACCTCGCTCCGGTGGAGCGGCGGCGCCGCTGCTCCGCCGGCACCGCTGAGACCGACCACATGCTGGTGGTGGTCGCCGATCAACCCGACTAGTGCCATCGGCGCGTCGGTGGCGGCCGCCAGCGTGTCGGCGATGCCGTCGAACGCTCCGCTCTCCACGTCTATGTCGCCGAGGACGGACAGCCGCTCGCGCTCGTCGTCCGCGATCGGATACGGATGCTGACCGGTCGGCGCCCGTTGCAGCCGCTCGAGCAGGTCCGTGGGGTCGGCTCGTGCGCTGGAGACGGCGCCACAGACGGTCGTTCCCTCGATGTCGGTCCCCTCGAAGCGGCCGTACAGATAGCAGGCGGCGTCCGGCCAGACCTCCCGGACGCGCTCGAACAGCCGGGTGACGACTCCCGGCTCCGGCGGTGCCACGACGGCGTCGAGGCGGCCGCCCGCCCGCTCGCGCCGGGCGACGGCCTCGACCGCCGCCGGGACGGCCCTCACCGGCTCCACCCCCGGCCGTGCCGCCGGCTGTCGCTCCCCCACCCAGAGGACGCTCGCCCCTGCCATATTTTCGCCAAGAACTCCGGGTGTTTGAACGTTCTGACGGTCCCAGGCTGGCGGCCATGGGCGTCTCCCCCCGCATCGCGAACGCTTAACTCCTGAGCGGCGCTACCGCGGATGTGCAGCGGGATCGACTGCTAGTGCTGGCTCTCGCCGCGCTCGCGGTGCTGTCGTTCGGCGCCGCGGCAGCGACGCTGGACTCAGCGGAGGGCACCGGCACCGGCGGTGCCGGGGACGGCGTCGGGGTCGGAGACGGCGAGGAGAGGTTCTCCTTCGGCGGCCTCCCGGCGAATCAGACTACCCCCGACTCAGGGGTGGACATCCCGCCGATACTGCTCCAGGCCACGATGACGCTGCTGGTCGCGGTGGCGCTGCTGGGGTTCGCGTTCATGCTGTACGACGAGGGGCTGACCGTGCTGG
>CAZLOO010000481.1:0-2016 GCA_964561055.1 uncultured Halobacteriales archaeon | reverse complement strand
GAGATGGTCTCGGGCGGGGGACAGGCCGTTCGGCTGGTGCCGCAGAACTGACCCCGGACGCTCCCCAAGCACCGCGCTGTGCTCGACTTTAGATTCCTCGGCCGATTGTGACTTCTCACGCTGACCTACACTGGACCCTTCATTGGGTTGGGCTCTGTCTCGCTGGGGGCCTCCTGCTGATGAGCGGGTGCCGCACGCTCGGGCCCACCGAGACGGAAAAGCGCCCGTCGCTCGTGGATCCGGACGCGACGGAGGAAACGAGAGCCCTTTACACCAACCTCCAGACCCTCGCGGAGGAGCACATTCTCTTCGGTCACCAGGACGACCTCGCATACGGGGTCCACTGGGACCGGCGCTCCGACAGCCTCGCCCGACTGGCGGGCGACCTGCGGTCCGACGTGCAGGCCGTGACCGGGTCCTATCCGGCCGTCTACGGTTGGGACGTGGGCACCCTCGGGGGGGAGCCGGGCAGCCCCGTCAACATCGACAGCATTCCCTACGACCGGATGCGGAACTGGATGATTGAAGGCTACGAACGTGGTGGGGTTATTACGGTGAGTTGGCACATGATGAATCCAGTGTCTGGCGGAAGCTCCTGGGACACGACCCCGGCTTTGTCGAAGTTGTTGCCCGACAGTTCGCACCACGACGTGTACCGCCGCTACCTGGATCGCTTCGCGCGGTTCGCCAAAAGCTTGGAGGCTGGCTTCTGGACGTGGATCGGCGGGGGACACGCCGTACCGATCATTTTTCGGCCCTACCATGAGATGACCGGGAGCTGGTTCTGGTGGGGGGGCGACAACGCGAGCCCGGAAGCGTACAAGCAGCTCTGGCGCTTCACCGTCGAGTACCTGCGCGATGAGAAGGAGCTACACAACCTGCTCTACGCCTACTCGCCGGACCGCTTCGAGGGACGAGAGGACTACCTGCGGTACTACCCCGGCGACGCGTACGTCGACGTACTCGGCTACGACGACTACCACACCTTGCCCGCCACCTTCGCGGACACGATTCGGGTGGATACGCTGGCCGTGGACACCCTCTCCTTCGCGGCGGCCGACACCACGTCGGCCCCAGAGCTCGGGGCCGGACAGGGCGTCCTGGACGACACCGTGACCGTTGAGCCGGAGACGGCCCGCGCCGTTCGTGCCGATACCGGGACCGTTTCGCCCCCGGATTCCCTGCGTGCCCCGGCCGCCGACACGAGCGGCGTCCCGGCCGACTCGGTCACCAAAAGGCAGGCCGTGCGGCGCGTGACCGTTGACTCGGTGCGCATCCCCGAGGATACGATTAAGGCCCGCGGCGCCCGGAAGGTGGCCGATCAGTTTCGGACCGTCGCGCGGCTGGCCGAAGATCGCGGCAAGCTGGCCACCTTCACCGAAACGGGCGTCGAGGGCATACCCGACTCGATGTGGTGGACGGATCGTCTGCTGCCGGTGCTCAAGGCGGATTCGACGACCCAGCAGCTGGCCTACGTGCTCGTCTGGCGAAACGAGAACGAGCGGAAGAAGCCGGGACACTATTTTGCCCCGTACCCCGGCCACCCCAGCGCCGACAACTTCGTACGGTTCTACGAGGATCCCTTCACGCTCTTCGAAGACGACCTGCCTGACCTCTACGACTAGGTCGCGTCGTCTCGCTCCGTCCGATTTGTTGTGCTTGATGCTTCGTGCCGTGACGCGTCGATCATTCAGGGGGACTGTTGCCACGTTCCTAATTGGTCTTGGGCTCGTGCTGGGCGGACCGAGTGCGCTGACGGCCGCCGCGCAGGTTGACGCCGACGGCGGGACGGCAGCGCCGACCGAGTCGTCGCAGTCGCATTTCGTGTGGGTGCAGGGGACTGATCTCGTCGTGAATGGCGAGCCGTATCATTTTCTTGGGGTCAACCTGTGGTACGCAATGAACTTGGGGAGCCCGGGGCCGTCGGGCGACCGGGCCCGCCTCCGCCGCGAACTTGACCGTCTCGACAGCCTCGGCGTCACCAACCTCCGCATCATGGCGGGGTCGGAGGGACCG
>CAZLOO010000480.1:0-2019 GCA_964561055.1 uncultured Halobacteriales archaeon | reverse complement strand
GCTCCAGGTCCGCGTGCTGGTGTGCGACGCTCACCCCCGTCAGGACGCCTGTTCCCGTTGTCATCTGTCGTTGCTCCCTGGCCGGTCGCCCGCTCGCTCCGCAGCGGCGCGGGCGATCCGGTCAGCTATCTGTCTCGCATTTTCATCTCCGCGCGCTAAAGCGTTCTGGACCTGTTCCGACCGCACGACGGCACGGAGTGCGGCCCGCCGCTGGGCGGGAGGATACTGTTCGCGGAGCCGCTTGCGGAGGTCGCCAGCGAGCGCCGCCATCGCCCCCGCATCGGTCAATTCCGGCTCGATGCGCTCCCGAAGCGCGCGCGTCAGCGCCGGCACGCCCGTCGACACGGCGACGACGGCGTCGTCGTCTCGGACGATGGCGGGGACAGCCACGTTGTGTGGGTCGCGCTCGCCGGCGCGATCGGCACGGTTGTAAAGGACGCCCCGCTCGTCTGCAACCCGCTCGACGGCGTCGTTCACCGCGGCGTCGTCCGTCGCAGCGACCACCACGGCCGGTATCACCCGGTCGAACCAGCCTGGGATGGCGTCCGGCCCCGGCGCTGCCCGAATTCGCTCGGCGTCACCGAACTCCTCGTCGGCAAACGCCGGACTGAGGACGATCACCGACGCCTCCGCCGCGAACGCTCGCGCCCGGCGGGCGCCGACCTGGCCGCCGCCGAACACCAGCACCCGCTCGCCCGAGAGGTCGTGCAGCAGGGGTATCACGCCCACCACCCGCTCATTCGCTGTTGGTGTTGGCGGTCGCGCGCTCGTCCAGCCTGATTCCAGTCTTCTTCAGCACCTGCGTGGAGAACAGCGTGTCCCAGTCCTCCTCGTCGACGTCCCAGTGCTCGGCCATCCGGTCGCGTACCTGCTGCACCCGTTGGTCCGACTCCTTGGGGGTGCGCCCGTGAGTCATCGCGAACACGTTGTAGCCCCACACCGGCTCGTGGCGCGGGCGCTCGTAGCAGTGCGTGACGAATGGTAGCGACGCCACTGATGGCCCTACCTCGCCGACCAGGTCGTCGGGAACGTCCCAGACGGTCATCCCGTTCTCCGTGTACCCCAGCGCATAGTGGTTCGGCACCGCACCAACCCGTCGCACCTTCCCCTCAGTGAGGAAGCGCTTGATCGTGCCCCGTACCCACTCGGGGGGACGGTCTATCTCCTCGGCGACGTCGGCGTAGGGGGTCGCCGTCACGGGGAGTCCGTCCTGTATCGTCAGCACGAGGTCCCGCTCGCCCGGGGAGAGGCTGGTCCGGTCGGTCGGCTCGACGTCCGGCCCCAGGTCCGAGAGGTCCAGATCCGAGAGCTCCGGCCCGTCGACGTAGAACTTCGCCTCTACCCGGAACTCCCGCTTTTTGGGCATGTTGTAGGTTGGCTGGCCGGTTTCGCTTTCGATGTCGGCGAGAACCCGCTCGACCTCTTCGTCGTCGGCGACGCTGACGACGAACCACATGTTCAGGTGGGGGTGCTCCCGCTCGTAGTTGTGGGCCACCTCGCGGTGGGCGTTCACTTGATCGGCGATCTCGTCGAAGCGCTCCTCCGGAGCGTTCATCGCAACGAGAGTGGCGGTGCCGCCGATTTCCTCGGCGTTGATCAGCGCGCCGAACCGGCTGAGTATTCCCTCCTCGTCGAGGCGGCGGACTGCCGTCAGGAGTTCCTCGCCCGTTGTCACGACGCCGCGCTCTGTCAGGGCCTCCGCGGCCGCGTCGAACGGTCGCTCGCAGACCGGAAACCCGCCCTGGAAGGCGTTGACGACCGCACGCTCTAGCTCGTCGAGACCGGCAGCCTCGGCGTCCGCATCCATACTCGTTCTCGGGAGTCAGCGGGCATAAGAACCGCGTTCCCGCCCCCGAGGCGGGAGCTATATGCAGCGCCCCGCGGTACGGGCACTGTGAGCACCATCGTCACCTGTTCGAACTGCGGCCGGACGGAAGAGGTTGCCAGCGAGCACGACGCCCGATCCGAGGGGTGGACGGGGCTGAGCATCGACGGAGTGATCGGCCCGGCGAACGCCTC